>JAWOJD010000057.1:0-20496 GCA_046484355.1 Thiobacillus sp. | reverse complement strand
TGTTCTGGCACCGTGCGTATTACGTCGGCAGCGTCGGCGGTGCCACGCTTGATACGGTTCGAGCTTATGTCGACGCGCAAGGGACAGAAGAACACGCGCGCAAGAAGCACCCAAAAATCAGACCGCCCGCTTGACCCGCCTGCTGGCTCGAAACTCGCCTAGCAGGGGGAATGCGCGGGCATTTGTTCAACCGTTCGCACTACGAAGACGTGCTCATCACGCGGGTGAATGGCTGGATCAATGCCGCCGAATGCAAGCGGCGCTACCGCCAGATCAATGATTTCGAGCGCATGTTGACCGAAACCGGGACGACGATCCTGAAGTTCTATCTGCACATTTCCAGCGACGAGCAGAAGCAGCGACTGGAATCGCGGCGCGACACGCCGGAAAAATACTGGAAGTTCAGGCCGGAAGACCTTGCCGTGCGTGCGCAGTGGGATGACTACATGACCATGTACGAAGCGGCCCTGTCGGCCACCAGCACGGCGCATGCGCCGTGGCATGTCATTCCCGCCAACAGCAAGCTGGCGCGCAACCTGACCGTGTCCAGCCTGCTGATCGAGGCGCTGGACAAGCTGGACATGCGGTATCCGAAAGCGGTGGAGGGCATTGCCGACGCGGTGATCGTCTGACGGCCTGCGAGGCTCGCCTCAGTTTTTCTTGCGTGCGCGCGGGTGCGCCTGGTCGTAGACCTTGGCGAGGTGCTGCCAGTCGAGATGGGTATAGACCTGGGTGGTGCTGATGCTGGCGTGGCCGAGCATCTCCTGCACCGCGCGCAGGTCGCCGGATGATTGCAGGACATGGGTGGCAAACGCGTGGCGCAGCATGTGCGGGTGCACGTGCTGGCTCAGCCCTGCCTGCAAGGCCCAGCGATCGAGCCGCAGTTGCACGCTGCGCGGAGACAGCCGGCCCCCGCGCCGGTTGATGAACAGCGCGTGGGTGTCGTCGCGCACCTCCCCGGAGATACCATCCCTACGGGACATAAGCTACAGGCGGTGCGGCAGCCACGCGTCAATCGCGGCCAGCGCCTGTATCCCCACCGGGACGATCCGGGTTTTGCGCCCTTTGCCGGTGACCTGTGCTTCGCCGGTTTGCAGGTTGAGGTCGTTCAGATCGATCCCGCTCAATTCAGACAGCCGCAGCCCGGACGAATAAAACAGTTCGAACATGGCGCGGTCGCGCGCCTGCAGGGCATCGTCGGATGCGCCGCTGGCCGCGCCGCCGAGCAGTTGGGTGCAGGCGTCGGGCGAGAGCAGCTGTGGCAAGGCCTTGGCCGTCTTGGGCGGGCGCAGGCCGATGCAGGGGTTGCTGGCGAAGCCAAGGCGGCGGCAGGCAAAGACGTAAAACCCGCGCCAGCTCGACAGCTGTCGGGCCACGCTGGCGGCGGCCAGATGCTGACTGCGGAGTTTGACGATGGCCCCCCGAATATCGGCGGTCTTGAGGTCGGCCAGCGGCGTGTCGCCCACCAGCCTGGACAGGTTGGCAAGGTCCCGCTGATAGGCGGCGACAGCCGCCGTTCGGCCGCGAGGTGTTGCAGATACTGCTCGACTGCCTTCGCTGCCCGGGGACCCGGATGCTCAGCTCTGCATCCGCACCATAGTGGCGCCGATCAGCTGACCCAGCCGTTCCAGGAACAGGGTTCCCATCTCGGGGTAGAAGCGCTTGGCTTCTTCGGAGGCCAGCACCAGCAGCCCGACCGGTGCCGCGTCCGGTGAGGACCGCAGGGGGATGCAGGCAAAGGCGCGCAGGTGCGGCGCAGCTTCGCCAAACCAGTCATGGGCTTCGCTCACGGGTAAGGCGCCGCACGCCGGTTGCATCATGGCATCCGTGCTTTCGCGCGTGGCCTGCGACACCGGATCGGACAGGCCGGGCAGCGCGTCGTCCGGCAGGTTCCACACCCGCAGGGCATGGTGCGGTACCGCAAACCCTTCGCGCAGGTGGAGCGCCAGCACCGCGACGAGATCCTGCGGGGTGCGCGCGGCCAGCAGCGCGAGGGTAAGTGCATGCAGCTTGTCGGAAATGCCGTCGTTTTCCTCGCCGAACTGAATCAGCTCGGCCAGCTTGTTTTCCAGCATGCGCACCTTGTCGCGCATCGCGATCAACTGGCGCTCGCTCATCGACACCGCGTGGGTGCCGTGCGGATGCGGAATATGCAGCTCGGCCAGCAGGGTGGGGAAGTCGTTGAAAAAATTGGGGTGCCGGGTCAGGAACTCGGCGATATGTTCGGCTTGCATGTCCATTAGAGTTTGATCTCTCCTTCAAATACCGTTTCAGCCGGTCCTGTCATGGTGACCGGCTGTCCTATTCCTGCCCATTCGATGACGAGGTCGCCGCCGCGGGTGTGCACGCTGACCGGGCTTTTCAGCCAGTCCTGACGGATCCCCGCGACCGCTGCAGCGCACGCGCCCGTGCCGCAGGCCAGGGTTTCGCCCGCGCCGCGCTCAAACACGCGCAGGCGGATGTCGTGCGGCGTGAGCACCTGCATGAAGCCGGCGTTGACCCGCTGCGGGAAACGCGCGTGGGATTCGATTGCCGGCCCGAGAATGTCCACCGGCGCGCTGTCGAGGTCGTTCACGCGCAGCACCGCATGAGGATTGCCCATCGACAGCGCCGCGATGGTGATGACGTGCTGGCCGACCTTGAGCGCATACGTCAGCGCCTCGGCTTCGGTCGTGAACGGAATGTCCGCCGGCGCAAAGCGCGGTGCGCCCATGTCCACCGTGACCAGACCATTGTCGAGCAGGCGCGGTTCGATGACCCCGGACGCCGTTTCCACCCGGATCGTGGTCTTGTCGGTCAGGCCGTGATCATGCACGAAGCGCACAAAGCAGCGTGCGCCGTTGCCGCACTGCTCGACCTCGCCGCCGTCTGCATTGAAGATGCGGTAGCGGAAATCGATGTCGTCGCGAGGGGACGCCTCGACCAGCAGGATCTGGTCGCAGCCGACGCCGAAGTGGCGGTCAGCAATCCGGCGGCACTGTTCGGGGGTGAGAGAGACGGCCTGGTTGATGCCGTCGATGACGACGAAGTCGTTGCCCAGGCCGTGCATTTTCGTGAAGGTAAGCATCATTCGGTTTTGAGTCTGATGAAGTCCTTGAGCAGGCAGCGATCCATGACCACCGTCATGCCGCCTGCCTGCGCAAGCTGCGCGGCGGCTTCCGCGACGATGCCTTCCTGGATCCAGATAGCGGACAAGTGTAGCGCCAGGCATTGATCGACGATAGCGGGAATGTGTTCGGCCGCCCGAAACACATCGACCAGATCGACGGGAAAAGGGATGTCGGCGAGACTGGCGTATGCCTTTTCGCCCAGCACTTCGTCTACCAGCGGGCGCACCGGCACGATCCGGTAACCGTATCCCTGCATTGCCTGGGCCACGCGGTAACTCGGCCGTGCCGGCTGTGGCGACAGCCCGATCACGGCGATGGTCTTGACGCGGCCCAGCAGGGCGCGCAGTGCTGCGTCGTCGGGATTGGCAAAGCTCATAGCGGTCGCTCCATGATGTGATCATCCATCACAAACCCCTGTCCGATGTCGAACACGCGGGACTCAACAATGCGGAAACCATATTTTTGATACGCGGCGACGGCATGGGTGTTGCCACGATTGACCTGCAACCATAGACGGCGAGCCTGATGCTGGCGCGCCCAGTCCTGGATGGCGCCCAGCAATGCGCGGCCGACACCCAGTCGCTGCTGCGCCGGGTGGACGTAGAGCTTGTCGAGCTTGCAGTCTGTGCCGTCGAGTACCGCGTGGGCAAAGCCGAGCAGGTGTTGAGCCTGCTGCGCGACCCGCCAGGCATGTCGGGCGTCGTCGCGCTGCGCGTGAATGCGGGCGGCGCTGTAACGGTCGGCCAGCATGGCGTCGATCTGCGCCTGCGAAATCAACGGTGGATAGGTGGCCTGCCACACCACGCGCGCCAGCATACTGACAGCCTCGACGTCATCCGCCGCCAATGGCCGCAGCTGCCGCGCCACCTTACTCATACAGGCTGGCTTCGCCTTCCGGGCGGGTCTTGAAACGGCGATGCAGCCACAGGTACTGTTCAGGCATTTCGCGGATACGGTCTTCGATGAAGGTATTCATGCGGGCGACGTCTGCCTCCAGGTCGCCGGTGGGGTAGTTGTCCCACGGAGAATAGAACCGCACACGATAGCCGCCGCCTCCGGGCAGCTGACGCGTGATCACGGGAACGATCTGGGCGCCGGTCAGCCTGGCGAGGCGCGGCACCGCCGATACGGTAGCGGCGGGCACGCCGAAAAAAGGCACGAACACCGCATTGTTCCGGCCCAGATCCTGATCGGGGAGGTAATAGAAAGGCAGGTTGTCCTTGAGCGTCTTGAGGACCGGTTTGATGCCGTCGTTCTTTGAAACCAGCACCGGCGAGGAAAAACGAGAGCGGCCGTGAAGCATCATTTTGTCAGAGACGGGATCTTTAGCCGTTGCATACATGGATGCAACGGTTCGATCCATCGAAAGCCGCACGCCGCCCATGTCGAGCCCGACGAAATGCGGCGCCAGCCAGATCACCGGCCGTTTGCCGTCACCGAGCGCGGCCTCGGGATTGTCGACCTGGATCAGGTGCCGCAATCTTGCCTCGGACCCCCACCACAGTACGCCGTGTTCGAGCACCGCGCGGATCGAAGTCTGATAGGTCTGGCGCAACCAGCGTGCGCGCAGGGATTGGGGGGCGTCAGGAAAGCACAGCGCCAGATTGGTGGCGACGATGCGCCGTCGCCGCCCGGGACGCATGGACAGCAGCCAGCCCAGGATGTTGCCAATGGCCGCCTGCAGCGACAACGGAAGCCAGTGCAGCAGCCACAGAAAACCGACCCCGATCCAGACCGGGATCAACGCGGGGCGCAGCAGGGTGTCGGTGGCAGCAGCAGGCTTCATCGTGTGGCCGATGCTTCCGGGGGCGCGACGCCGCCGGGCTGTTTGTGCCGGTTGTAGCTCCACAGGTATTGCGCAGGAAAGCGCCGCACGACGGCTTCCACGCCCTGATTGATGCGCACGGCGGCGGCGACCTTGTCGTCCGGCAGCGCGTCGTCGAACGGGAACACGTGAATGTGGTAGCCGCGTCCCCAGCTCAGCCGTTCAGCGGCGACAAAAAAAGCGGCTGCGCCGGTCTTGCGCTGCAGGCTGGCGACCAGCGTCGGCGTGTAGGCGGGGCGGCCTAGAAAGGGGGCCCATACGCCGTCGCCACCAGTCGCCACTTGGTCGGGCAGGATGCCGATGGCTTCGTGGCGCTTGAGCGCGGCGAGCAGGGCGCGTACGCCCGACAGGTCGGTGGGCACCAGCTTCGCCTGCCCACGCTGGCGACCGTTCAGCATCAGCGCATCCAGCACCGGCTTGCGCGGCGGCTTGTACATGGCGGTGAACGGGTGCAGCGAGGCGTAATACTGATTGATCATCTCGAAGCAGCCGATATGCGGCGCGATGACGATCACGCCCTTGCCCGCAACGCGCGCGTCGTCGATGTGTTCCCAGCCACTGGTGCCGTGAACCAGTTTCAGCACCTGGCTGTAAGGGCGCAGCCACACCGGCATCAACTCGATGACCGCCTTGCCTGCCTCGCCGATGCTGCGGCGAAGCAGGCGTTTGCAATCGTGTCCGGGCGTGCACAGCCCGCTGTCGAACACGTTGTTCCGCATGCGCAGGGAATGACGCCCGGGCGCCCAGTAAATCGCCCAGCCGAGCGCGATGCCGATGCCGTGCAGTACCGGCAGCGGCAGACGCGCCAGCAGCTTGAGCAGGTAAATCACTTGGGATTGACGCGCGGGGAGGATGCGCGGCACAATGCGCGAGCACCAGCCGCCGCGTTAATCTTGACAACTTGCGGGCGGGATACAAATACAGCTAAAGCGTCGCCGCTCTGTTTGTCCCCCGAGCCGGTTACGCAGCCAGTAATCGGGACAACAGGAGCTGTCATGCAAAAAGATTTCATTTTCACGTCTGAGTCGGTATCGGAAGGCCACCCCGACAAGATGGCGGACCAAGTGTCGGATGCGGTACTCGACGCGATTCTAACCCAGGACAAACAGGCGCGCGTGGCGTGCGAGACGTTGCTGACCACCGGTTTGTGCGTGGTCGCGGGTGAAATCACCACGTCCGCGGTCATCGACTATAACCAGATCGCGCGCCAGACCATCAAGCGCATCGGCTACGATTCGTCCGAAATCGGCTTCGACTACAATACCTGCTCGGTGCTGGTCACCATCGGCAAGCAGTCGCCCGATATTGCCCAAGGTGTGGACCGCGCGCACGACGACAACCTCGATCAGGGCGCGGGCGACCAGGGCCTGATGTTCGGCTACGCCTGCAATGAAACCCCGGTGTTGATGCCGATGCCGATCTACCTCGCGCACCGCCTCACCGAGCGCCAGTCAGAGCTGCGCAAGGACGGCCGCCTGCCGTGGCTGCGTCCGGACGCCAAGTCCCAGGTCTCGATTCGCTATGTTGATGGCAAGCCGCACTCCATCGATACCGTGGTGCTATCGACTCAGCACGATCCCGATGTGTCGCACGCCCAGTTGTCCGAAGCGGTGATCGAGGAAATCATCAAGCCGGTGCTGCCGAAGGAGATGCTGTCCGCCGAGACGCGCTATCTGGTCAACCCGACCGGGCGTTTCGTGGTGGGTGGGCCGATGGGCGACGCCGGCCTCACCGGCCGCAAGATCATCGTCGACACCTACGGTGGCGCAGCCCCGCACGGCGGCGGCGCGTTCTCCGGCAAGGACCCGTCCAAGGTCGACCGCAGCGCCGCCTACGCTGGCCGCTATGTGGCGAAAAACATCGTCGCTGCCGGCCTTGCCGACAAGTGCATGGTGCAGATCAGCTACGCCATCGGCGTCGCCAAACCCACCTCGCTGATGGTCGACACCTTCGGCACCGGCAAGATTCCAGAAGCGAACATCGTCGAACTCATCGCCGCTCATTTCGACCTGCGCCCCAAAGGCATCGTCAACATGCTCGACCTGCTGCGCCCGATCTACACCCGTACCGCAAGCTACGGCCACTTCGGCCGCGACGAGCCGGATTTCACCTGGGAAGTGACGGACAAGGCGGCCGCGCTGAGGGCAGCGGCTGGGATTTAGCCTGCTTATGCGGCGGCAAGCGTGCCGCCGCATGATCCCAGAAACGCATTCGGGGTTGTTTCTGGCACGTAGCGAAGCGGCTTGAAGCCGCGCTGCAAACGCAGGTATATTCTGGCTGTCCCCGCATCCAGGAGCTGTATGTGCCGCACAAGGCTGTATGTGCCGCACAAGATAGCGAACCTGCTTCAGCTCAAGCATGCCTTGTCTCCCATCGCGCAAGCACATCAAGGTATCGCGGCAACCATCGGCCTGTTAACTACGTCCGGCCTGAATCCCACCCAGCAAATGCCGGAAATGTGCCATTTGCTGTGCAGGCTGTTCAAGCTCAAAAACTGCGGCTATTTCTGGTCGGATCAAGATGGCAACATGCTCGACGCGTGGTGCAGCGCAACCGATTTTCTGAGCTTCAAGACGCTGATGAATTGCCTGGAATATCAAAATTCTGGAGACCGAACCTGGCCGACCTTCCAGGAAAACGTGTTGGTCGGAGCGGTGGCGGGCTATTTGCTGCCGTTCCAGAACGTACGTTTTTATGTGTCGCCGCATTTCCAGACGACGTATCAGACGATTGGCGTCCGGCATATTCTTGACGTGGTTCTGCACGACAGCTCCCGCCCATTTGGCGCCATGCTACTGACGCGCAGTGCGGAACAAGGCCCGTTTACGCCAGACGAGCGCAAGCTGCTGGCCAAGCTGATCCCCATCATGAACATGGCATTCAACACGCCCAGTACAAGCGAAACCCGCTACCCTGAAAAAGCCTTGACCGGTTTCGCGCTCGTCGGCCAAGATGGACAATACAAATCCATCAGCGTGGAGGCGCGCCGCATCATCTGGTCACTGACCCACACCCAGCCCCTTTGCCGACCCCAACGACCCGTCTATCGAACAACACCTTGAACAACTCGTGGCCAGGCATGCGGCGCAGGTTCGCCCGGGGGGAAGTTTTCGATCGACATCGATAACCGTTGGGGGCGATTCAACCTGACGCTGGAGCAAGAACCCAACACCCGCGACATCATCGTCACCCTGCGCCGTCAGATTCCCCTTGCCGCACAACTGGCATTCTGCCTGGTCAAACAAAACTGGCCAGCCATGCGCCAGATCGTCGCTTGGATGCTGGCGCAAAACCATTCCCGCAAGGACATTGCCACCGCGCTGGACCTGTCCATCGAAACCGTCGCCAGCCATGTCAAGCGCATCTACCAGACTGTGGGTGCGGCTTCCAGCCACGGCCTGATGCTCAAACTGGCGGATTAAGCGCCTTCTACCCGCCAGAAACGGCTTATTTGCATCCAGAAATAGCCGCCTCCTGGCAGTCATGTCGCGCCAGTCGATTGATTCCTAACGATTAAGTATCAATTTCACGCGCAATGACTTCACTCGCTACCCTGAACAGGGTAATTGCACATCCGCCCAGTTCAACAACACTGCGCACGTAGCATTTCAATCATCAACCAGGGAGAAAATGATGCTGAAACAACAATGGCTGGCTGGAATGACTGCACTCACGTTATCGCTTGGCGCTTGCGCTGGCACGGGCGGGGTGCTGGATAGCAACACGGGTATTGTCACCAAGCCAAGCTACTATTCGGTCGGCGAGACGATGGACCGCATGGAGGCAGCGGCAAAATCGGTGGGTGCCAATATTTTCAGCCGGATCGACTGGCAGGAAATGTCGAAAAAAGTGGATGTGCAGATCGCGCCCAATCAACTGCTCATTTTTGGCCGGGGCAAGGGCGGACCCTTCATCATCAAGGAAGCGCCGCTTGCCGCGCTGGATATCCCGTTCAAGGCGGTTGCATGGCAAGACGCGTCGGGAAAGGTCTGGCTGAGCTACACTAACGGCACCTACATCGGCCAGCGCTATGCCATCGGCGGGGCTGCGAAGGCGGCAAACGATATCGACGCCACGATCGAGAAAATCACCAACGAGGCGTTGAAGTAGTGTGGTTGTGATTACAACTTGACGGTTGCCAGGTCCACGGCTACGATTAGCTAATTCAATTAGCTAATCTGGGTCGACCATGAAAACCGTCAATATCCACGAAGCCAAAACCAATCTTTCAGCACTCATCGCCGCCGTCGAGGCGGGCGAAGAAGTTGTGATCGCGCGCGCCAACAAGCCCGTCGTCAAACTGATGGCGATGG
Organism: Thiobacillus sp.; assembly: GCA_046484355.1. Lineage (GTDB taxonomy): Bacteria > Pseudomonadota > Gammaproteobacteria > Burkholderiales > Thiobacillaceae > Thiobacillus. The sequence continues at coordinate 11,248 of JAWOJD010000057.1, read as the reverse complement.
AACCCAAACCAATTCAGCGCATTCCGGGTCTGCACAAGGGCACGGTGCTGTACATCAGCGAAGATTTCGATGCGCCCTTGCCCGATGAGTTCTGGTTGGGCAAGGACTCCGTATGAAGTTATTGCTCGATAGCCACGTCTTTATCTGGTGGATCGAAGACGCCTTGCCGCAAGCGATTCGCGATGCTTGCACGGATGCCGACAATCGGGTGTTTATCAGCGCTGCCAGTGCGTGGGAACTGCAAATCAAACAGGATTTGGGAAAACTGAAGCTGAGTCTTCCGATTCAGGCGCTGTTTGATCAACAGCTTTCAAGGAATGGCCTTGAGTTTTTGCCGATCAAACCTGAACACATCTGGGCGCTGGCTGACCTGCCCCGCCTGCACGGTGACCCGTTCGACCGTTTGCTGGTCGCGCAGGCGCGACACGAAGATCTGACGCTGGTTTCGGCGGACGCTGTCATGCAGGGTTATCCGGTCGAGGTGTTGTGGACATGACGTGCATCGCAACTGTACTTCCGGGTTAGAATGATGCCTGGTTCCGAGGAGCGCTGCGACGGTTGACCCGCCAGGCTCGGAACGCTTGTTTTCAACGGCGCTCACGTTTCTTTTTAACCACAGAAAGGACGCGTGATGAACGCCGATACCAAACCCGCCAATTTCACTGATTTCGTTGTCGCCGATATGTCGCTTGCCGACTGGGGCCGCAAGGAAATCCGCATTGCTGAAACCGAAATGCCCGGCCTGATGGCGATCCGCGAGGAATTCGCGGCCAGCAAGCCGCTGAAAGGCGCGCGCATTACCGGTTCGCTGCACATGACGATCCAGACTGCGGTACTGATCGAAACGCTGACCGCGCTGGGCGCAGAGGTGCGCTGGGCATCGTGCAATATTTACTCCACCCAGGATCATGCTGCTGCAGCGATGGCCGCCGTCGGCGTGCCGGTGTTCGCGGTCAAGGGCGAGTCGCTGGAAGATTACTGGGACTACACCCACCGCATCTTCGAATGGGCGGACGGCCGGCACGCCAACATGATTCTCGACGACGGTGGCGATGCGACCCTGCTGCTGCATCTCGGCGCGCGCGCCGAAAAGGATCTCTCGGTGGTGGCTAAGCCCACCAGCGAGGAAGAGCGCGTGCTGTACGCCGCGATCAAGGCCAAGGTGGCTACCGATCCGACGTGGTATTCGGAGCGGCTCGCTGCGGTGAAGGGCGTCACCGAGGAAACCACGACCGGCGTGCACCGCCTGTACCAGATGCATGCCAAGGGCGACCTCAAGTTCCCCGCGATCAATGTCAACGATTCGGTCACCAAATCCAAGTTCGACAACCTGTACGGCTGTCGCGAATCGCTGGTCGACGGCATCAAGCGCGCGACCGATGTGATGGTGGCCGGCAAGGTTGCCGTGGTCGCCGGTTACGGCGATGTGGGCAAAGGCTCGGCGCAGGCGCTACGCGCCTTGTCCGCTCAGGTGTGGGTGACCGAGATCGACCCGATCTGCGCGCTGCAGGCGGCGATGGAAGGCTATCGTGTGGTGACGATGGAATACGCCGCCGACAAGGCCGATATTTTCGTCACCGCCACCGGCAACTTCCATGTCATCACGCACGACCACATGGCCAAGATGAAAGACCAGGCCATCGTCTGCAACATCGGCCACTTCGACAACGAGATCGACGTCGCCGGCATCGAGCAATACGAGTGGGAAGAGATCAAGCCGCAGGTCGACCACGTCATTTTCCCGGATGGCAAGCGCATCATCCTGCTGGCCAAGGGCCGCCTGGTGAACCTCGGTTGCGCCACCGGCCATCCCAGCTATGTGATGTCGTCGTCGTTCGCCAACCAGACCATCGCACAGATCGAACTGTGGCAGGAACGCAATTCCGGCAAGTACCCGGTCGGCGTCTACACTTTGCCCAAGCATCTTGATGAAAAGGTCGCGCGGCTGCAGCTGAAAAAGCTCAACGCACAGTTGACAGAGCTCACCGACTATCAGGCCAGCTACATCGATGTGCCGAAAGAAGGGCCGTACAAGGCCGACCACTACCGGTATTGATCTGCTTGTCCTGAAAGGAGCGCGCCATGCGTCTGTTGCTGCTGTGGTTGATGAACGCCCTTGCCCTGCTGGCGGTGACGTATCTGTTGCCCGCTATTCAGGTGACGGGTTTCGGCTCGGCGCTGATTGCCGCGCTGGTGCTGGGCCTCGTCAACACGCTGGTGCGGCCGGTGCTGGCGCTGCTGACATTGCCGATCACGGTGCTGTCGCTCGGACTGTTTTATCTGGTGCTCAATGCCCTGCTGTTCTGGCTGGTTGGCGCGCTGCTGCCGGGTTTCGAGGTGCAGGGCTTTGTCGCTGCCCTCATCGGCGCGACCCTGTATGGCCTGATCGCCTGGACGCTTGCTTTGCTCATCCCCAACAAAAAAGGTTGATGCATGACCGAACGCACATTCAGTTTTGAATTCTTTCCGCCCAAGACGGCTGAAGGCGCCGACAAGCTGCGCGCTACCCGTGAGCAGCTTGCGCAACTCCACCCCAAGTTTTTTTCCGTTACCTTTGGCGCCGGCGGCTCCACCCGTGACCGCACGCTCGAAACCGTGCGCGAGATCCAGGCGTCCGGCAGCGAGGCTGCGCCACATCTGTCGTGCATCGGGTCGACCGAAGACAGCATCCGCGACATCCTCGACGAGTACAAAAGCCAGGGCATCCGCCACCTCGTTGCGTTGCGTGGCGACCTGCCTTCCGGCTCCATGGATGCCGGCGAGTTCAACTATGCCAACGAACTGGTGGCTTTCATCCGAAAGGAAACCGGCGACTGGTTCGAAATCGAAGTCGCTGCCTATCCTGAAGTGCATCCGCAGGCACGGTCCCTGACTGCCGATCTTGCCAATTTCAAGCGCAAGGTCGATGCCGGTGCCGATTCGGCGATCACGCAGTACTTCTTCAATGCCGATGCCTACTTTCGCTTCGTCGACGACGTGCGCGCGCAAGGCGTCACCATTCCCGTCGTCCCCGGCATCATGCCGATCGGCAATTACGTGCAACTGGCGCGATTCTCCGACGCCTGCGGCGCGGAAATTCCACGCTGGCTGAGGAAGAAGCTGGAAACCTTTGGCGACGACATGCCTTCGCTGCGCGCATTCGGTCTGGATGTGATCACCGACCTGTGCGACCGTCTGCTCGCAGGTGGCGCGCCAGGGCTGCATTTCTACACCATGAACCAGGCGGGCCCCTCCACCACGATCTGGCAACGGCTCGGCTTGTAAGCGCGCCGCATCTGCCAACGACAAGGCCCGCCAACGAGCGGGCCTTGTCGTTGGTACGCACGTCGGTGCCGCGATTTTGGGCGGCATGTAAAATCGGCCCCCTCACTTTTCTACACACTGATCATGAATGCCCTGTGGATTCTGGCGCTGCTCATCCTGCTTTCCGGGCTGTTTTCGCTCGCGGAAATGGCGCTCGCCTCCGCCCGTCGGGGGCGGCTCACCCAGTTGGCCGAGGCGGGCGACAGCGGCGCCGCCAAGGCGCTGGTTATCAAGGACCACCCCAGCCGGTTGCTGGCGGCCAGTCAGACGGGCATCACCGCCGCAGCCCTGCTGATGGGGATTTACGGTGAGTCAGCGCTGTCGGCCTCGATCGAGACCGTCATCGGAACGAGCCTGCCCGCACTGGCCAACTGGCAAGGATCCATCGCCTTTGGCATCACCATCGTGATCGTCACCGCGGTTTCCATCATCCTTGGCGAGATCGTGCCGAAGCGGATTGCGCTCGCCCATCCGGAAAAGGTGGCCGCTTTCTGCGCACCTTCGATGTCGCTTTTCATCAAGCTGCTGTCACCGGCGATTCGCGTGCTGTCCTTTACGGCCGACCGGGTGCTGGCCTTGCTTCCCATCCGGTCGGCGCCGGCCGTGACCAGCGTGGAAGACATCCTGGCGTTTGTGGACGAAGGGGAGCGCGCGGGCTCCATCGCGCCGGAAGAAAGCCAGTTGTTCGGCAACGTGATGCGGCTGGAGGATTGGCGCCTGGCTACGGTCATGACGCCCGCCTCGGACGTCGCTTGGCTTAACCTGCTGGCGCCGCGGGAGGACAACCTGCGCCTGCTGCAGGAGGCCCCCCATTCGCAGTTGCCGATTTGCAAGGGGGATTTGCAGCAGGTGATCGGCATCGCCGAAAGCCACGATATTCTCAAGGCGGTCATGGAGGGCGATATCGATTTTGCCGAGCTGCCGCTAGCCGCTCCCTTGTATGTGCCATCCAGCCTTAACCTCATTGATCTGCTGCGCACCTTCCGTCAGCAGCGCGCCACGTTTGCGCTGGTGGTGAGCGAGTTTGGCCTGACCGAAGGCATCATCACGCTGGACGACCTCATGTATTCCCTGGTGGGTGAAATGGCCCCGAGCATCGATGACTCCGAGGATTCCCTCGCAGTGCGGCGACCTGACGGATCGTGGCTGCTGGACGGTCTGCTGCCGATCGACGAGATGAAGGACAAACTGGATATCCGACGCGTTCCGCAGGAATCATTGGGCAACTACCATACCGTCGGCGGTTTCGTGCTCGCCTCGCTGGGCCATATCCCGCGCAAGGCGGAATGCTTCACCTGGCTGGACTGGGAGTTCGAGGTGGTGGACGTGGATCGAAACCGGGTGGACCAGGTGCTGGCGACCCGGGTGCTGGATAAGAAGCCGCCGTCAGAGGGCGATCCCGCTGTCGGATAACCGGACGCAACAATGCCTGCTTGAAGCGAGCATTTTTCTGGCGAAGCATTAGGCAAACAAGCGCCTGGATCAGGGCAGGCAGGCTTTCAGCGCCTTCAGACAGTAGTCGACGTTTTCCTGCTTGGCCGAATAACCCATCAAACCGATACGCCAGATCTTGCCTGACATGTCGCCGAGGCCGGCGCCGATTTCGAGGTTGAATTCGTTCAGCAGACGGGCGCGAATCGCGGCTTCGTCTACGCCTTCGGGCACGTAGATCGAGTTGAGTTGTGGCAAACGGGCAGACTCTTCGACCACGTACTTGAGCCCCATGCCTTCGAGGCCGGCCTTGAGTTTTTCGTGCATGCTGCGATGACGCGCCCAGGCATTTTCCAGACCTTCTTCTTCCAGAATCACCAGCGCTTCGTGCAGGCCGTACATCGGGTTGATCGGCGCGGTGTGGTGGTAGGTGCGCTTGCCGGCGGATTGCCAGTAGCCGAGCACCAGGTTCAGATCGAGGAACCAGCTTTGCACGGTGGTGGTACGTGCCTTGATGCGATTGATCGCGCGCTCGGAGAAGGATACTGGCGACAGGCCCGGGGTGCACGACAGGCATTTCTGGCTGCCGGAATACACGGCGTCGATGCCCCATTTGTCCATGTAGAGGGGGGTGCCGCCCAGGCTGGTGACGCAGTCCATGATGGTGAGCGCGCCGAACTCCTGTGCGATCTTGCCCAGTGCTTCGCCGTCGCTTTGCGCGCCGGTCGAGGTTTCGGCGTGCACGAAAGCCAGCAGCTTGGCATCAGGATTGGCCTTGAAGGCGTCGCGCACTTTCTGTGGATCGACCGGTTTGCCCCAGGCATCGTCGACGATCACCGGCACGCCGCCGGTGCGCTTGACGTTTTCCAGCATGCGGCCGCCGAACACGCCGTTACGGCACACGATCACCTTGTCGCCCGGTTCCACCAGGTTGACGAAGCACATTTCCATGCCGGCCGAACCGGGCGCCGAGACCGGGAAGGTCAGCGCATTCTCGGTCTGGAACGCCATCCGCAACATGGCCTTGATCTGCTCCATCAGGTCGACGAAAGCGGGGTCGAGGTGGCCGATGGTCGGGCGCGCCATGGCATCGAGGATGCGCTGCGGCACGTCGGAAGGGCCGGGGCCCATGAGGATGCGCTTGGGGGGAATGAAGGAAACGGTCATAACCTTGGTCTCGATGTGGAAACAGTCAATTAAAACAAGGGCTTGATTCTACGGGTAATCGGCAATGGCAGGAAATCAGGCCGGCGGATCGCCCATTAGCGGCTTCATTGCAGTCAACAGGCTGTTGAAAATGCGCGGATGGACTTTTTCCTGCTCGGCCAGCATCTGTTTCATCGCGTAGCGCTGCTGCGGCTTGGCGAAGCAGGCGGGGCAGTTTTCAAAAATCACGGGCAGGCCTGCATCTGCAGCAAACGCGCGGGTCTGGCGTTCGCGTGCGGTGGCAAACGGCCGGATGATGCGCAGGTCGCCCGCGTCGTTGACGTAATGCGGCGACATGGTGCGCAATTTGCCGCCGAACAGCATCGACATCATCAGCGTCTCGGCAAGGTCGTCCAGATGCTGTGCCAGCGCGACGACGTTGCAGCGCTGCTCGCGCGCGACGCGATACAGAATGCCGCGCCGCATCCGGGAGCAATAGGCGCAGTAGGAATCGGAGTCTTTGGTCAGCGTTTTCTGCGCGTCTTCCAGGATCGGCTGCGACTCCAGAAAATAGGGCACGCCAAGCCCGGCCATGTAAGCGGTCAGGGGTGACGGGTCGTACTGGTCGGACTGCGGGTCGACCGTGCACGCCAGCAGCTCGAACTTTACCGGCGCTTTCTGTTGCAGGTGATGCAGCGTGTGCAGCAGCGACAATGAATCCTTGCCGCCCGACAGGCCAAGCAGGATGCGGTCGCCGTCGCGAATCATGCGGAAATCACCGATGGCGCGGCCGGCGGCGGTGACCAGCGAGCGCGAAGGGGTCATCCAGCCTGATGTAACGCTCATTCGGAAAACTGCAGCGCGTGCAGCTGTGCATAGCGCCCTTGTTTGGCGATCAGGTCCGAGTGGCTGCCGATCTCGACGATCTGTCCGCCTTCCAGCACCGCGATGCGATGGGCGCGTTCGATGGTGGACAAGCGATGTGCGATGACCAGCGTGGTGCGATTCTGCATCAGGGTTTCCAGCGCGGCCTGGACGTGGCGCTCGGATTCGTTGTCGAGCGCCGAGGTGGCTTCGTCGAGGATCAGCAGCGGTGCGTTCTTGAGGATGGCGCGCGCGATGGCGATGCGCTGGCGTTGGCCGCCCGACAGCCGCATCCCGTTTTCGCCGATCAGCGTCTCCAGCCCGTCGGGCATGGCTTGAATGAAGTCCCAGGCGTGCGCCGCGATGCAGGCGGCGCGAATCTCGTCAGCGCTGGCGTCGCGTTTGGTGCCGTAGGCGATGTTGTGCGCCAGGGTGTCGTTGAAAAGCACCACGTCCTGCGAGACCAGCGCGATATGGCTGCGCAGGTTTTGCAGGCAGTAATCGCGGATGTCGATGCCGTCGAGTTCGATCACGCCGGCATCGGGATCGTAGAAGCGCGGTACCAGATTGGCCAGCGTGGTTTTGCCCGACCCGGAGGCGCCGACCAGCGCGATCGTTTCGCCGGGTGCGATATCGAGCGTGATGGCGGCCAGCGCCGGCATGGTCTTGCCGGGGTAGGTCAGCGCCACATCGCGGAAGGCGACCCGGCCCTCGATGCGGGCCAGGGTGCGGGTACCGTTGTCGCGCTCGGCATCCTGGTCGAGCATGGCGAAAATGGTTTCGGAGGCGGCCAGTCCGCGCTGCAACTGGTCGTTGACGGCGGTGAGCCGCTTGAGCGGCGCAAACAGCAGCAGCATGGCCATGAAGAAGGAGACAAAGCCGCCCACCGTGGTGGTGTTGCTGGAGGCCTGGCCGGCGGCAATATAGACGATGACGGCCAGGGCGATGGCAGCGATGAACTGGATCACCGGCTCGTACACAGCATTGGCCGCAACGCGCTTCATTTCGAACAGGCGCGCCAGGTTGGCGGCATGTCGAAAGCGCGTCTGCTCGTAGTCCTCTCCGCCATAGAGTTTGACCACGCGATGGCCCCCCACCGCTTCATCCACCACCTGGGTCAGGTCGCCGATGTTCTGCTGCGCCTTGCGTGACAATCCGCGCAGCCGCTTGCTGGCGATGCGCACGATCAACAGCGTCAGCGGCACCAGCGCAAACACGATCAGCGTCAGTTGCCAGTTCAGCCACAACAGGTAGCCGAGCAGGCCGAGCACGGTGACGGTATCGCGTACCAGTGTGGTGAGCGAGCTGGTGGCCGATTGCGTGACCTGGGTGACGTTGAACGCCAGATGGGCGATCAGCTGGCCGCTCGGGTTCTGGTCGAAATAACGCGTCGGCAGCGTCATCAGCTTGTCGAACATAGCAGCACGCAAGTCCATCACCAGCCGGCTGCCGACCCACGCCATGCAATAGGTGCTGACGAAGCTGGTGAGGCCGCGCACGAGGAACAGCGCCAGCAGCAGAATCGGAATCCAGCGGATGAAGTCCTGATCCTTGGCGACAAAGCCTTCGTCGAGCAGCGGCTTGAACAGGGCAGGGAGCAGCGGCTCGGTGGCGGCGGTCAGGATCAGCGCGACGAGGGACAGCGCGAACATCCGCCAATAGGGCTTCACATAGCCGAGCAGGCGCACATAGAGGGCGCGGCTGTCGTAGTCAGGTTTCATGGCGGAAAAGGGGGCGGGTATCCGGGGGCATGCGTGCTCATGGTCGGCTCGAGCACGCGATTGTAGCGCGTTACGTCAACGGGCCGGGGCGGCACAGGATTTGCACGCTTGGCAAGGAAAACCGTCATAATGCAAACTTGATCCGGATGGTCAACACGATAAAAAGACTTGATTGTCATTAATATTACGATGTTCTAATATGCGAATGATGGTACCCATCTTGTTGATGGGTGACCGTAACTTATAAGGAGAGGGTCATGTTCAAAGCGTTTCTTGGTTTTCTAGCGGGCTTGATGTTCGTGTCCATCACGGGCTACGTCATGATGCCGAAGATGATGTTCAGCGAGCGCCCCAGCCCGTTCGGCATGGAGGAGACGGTTGCCCGCATCCAGCACAACATCGAGGGCAACCCCGTGCTCAAGGAAAAGGGATGGGCCCTGTCGGGGCTACGCAACCCTGCAAAGGCTGTGGAAGCTGACGGCGGCAACGTCCTGCCGGTGATGATGATCGAGGTCTGCTCCACCAAGTATTCCAAGCCGGTGTTGCGGGAGGACACGGTGCGCTTCCTCTCCATCCTGATGCCCTGCAAGATTTCGGTCTACAAGAAGAACGACGGCAAGGTCTACATCGGCACCATGAATGCCGGCCTGATGGGCAAGATGTTTGGCCCGTTGGTGGGCGAAGTCATGGGCCAGGTGGCCGAAGACCAGAATCTTTTCCTGGTGATGGACCCCAGCAAGCCTGCGCCTGAAATGATTCTGCCCAAAGCAGCTACAGGCGGCGCGGGCGGAGCGGATGCAGCCGGTGGCGGTTGCTGATGTTCTGTACTATCCAGCGACCCGACATAGTCATACGAGGATTCAATCCATGAAGCTAGGCAATTACATGCGCATCCTGGCGCTGGTTGCCGGTGCCGCCCTCGCGGTGTCGACAACCCAGGCGAGCACGGACCCTGCGCCATCCACGCCGAAGGCGGCCAAGGCAGGTAACTCTACGGCCGATCACAGCAAATTCAAGGAACTGCAGCGCGATTTCGCGTCCGGCCCCGAGGTCACCAAGGCGTGCCTGGTATGCCATACCGAAGCCGCCAAGCAGGTTCACAAGTCCTCGCACTGGACTTGGGAATTCCTGAACCCGAAGACGGGTCAACATCTGGGCAAGAAGAACGTCATCAACAACTTCTGCACCGCGGTGCCGTCCAACTACGAGTTTTGTACCGCCTGTCACGTCGGTTACGGCTGGAAGGACCAGAAATTCGACTTTTCCTCGCAGGCGAATGTCGATTGCCTGGTGTGCCATGAAAGCACGGGTACCTACCGCAAGGTGCCGGGCCTGTCCGGTCACCCGCCCTACCAGGACATGGAGTTTCCGCCCAAGTCCGGCAAGATCGTCAAGGCGACGGATCTGAAGACCGTTGCCCAGAGCGTCGGCAAGACGCGCCGTGACAACTGCGGCAGCTGCCACTTCCTGGGCGGCGGTGGCGATGCGGTCAAGCACGGCGACCTCGACACGTCGCTGAAGAACCCCAAGAAATACCTCGACGTGCATATGGACAAGGACGGCCTCAACTTCAGTTGCGGCGAGTGCCACCAGACCTCCGGTCACGATGTGCCGGGCAGCCGCTACGCGCCAACTGCAAAGGACGAAGCCGCGCAGATCCGTGGCAAGGCGGGTGACGGCAATCCGGCCAGCTGCCGCTCCTGCCACGGCGGCAAGCCGCACAAAGCCAGCGCCAGGCTCAACAGCCATGCCGACAAACTCGCCTGCCAGACGTGCCACATTCCGGAATATGCCCGTGGCGGCAAGCCCACCAAGATGCTGTGGGATTGGTCCACAGCGGGCAAAATGGACAAGGATGGCAAACCCTTCAAGCTCAAGGACAGCGGCGGGCACGACGCGTACGACAGCAAGAAAGGCGACTTCAAGTACGAGAACAACGTCATTCCTGAGTACATCTGGTTCAACGGCAAGGTCGACTACACCCTGCGCGAGACCAAGCTGGACCCGACCCATGTCGTCAAAATCAATACCTTCAATGGCAGTGCCGACGATGGTCAGTCCCGCATCTGGCCGATCAAGGTGTTCCGCGGCAAGCAGCCCTATGACACCGGCAATAACCAGCTCGTGGTGTTCAACACCTATGGCAAGAACGACACTTCCTTCTGGTCCAACTTCAATTGGGACAAGGCGCTGGAGGCAGGCATGAAGGAAATCGGCGCTGAGTACAGCGGCAAATATGCCTTCGTCGAAACCGAGATGTCCTGGCCGATCACCCATATGGTCGCGCCCAAAGAAGACGCGCTCGAGTGCTCGCAATGCCATGCGCCCTCCGGCGGCGTCGGCCGGCTGGACAAAGTGCCCGGCATTTACCTGCCCGGTCGGCACGCCAACCCGCTGCTTGACCTGTTTGGCTGGGGCATTGCCGGACTCGCCTTCCTGGGCGTCCTCGGCCACGGCGCCGGACGCATCTACGCTGCACGCAAAGGAGACAAATAATGAGTAACCGGATCTACGTCTTCAAGGTGTTCGAGCGCTTCTGGCACTGGTCCCAGGCGCTGCTGATCATCACCCTGCTGTTCACCGGCTTCGAGGTCCACGGCAGCTATTCGGTGCTGGGCTTCGCGACCGCGGTCGACACCCACACCATCGCCGCGTGGACGCTGGTCGGACTGTGGGTGTTCGCCATCTTCTGGCACTTCACCACGGGTGAGTGGAAGCAGTACATCCCGACCTTCCAGAAGATCGACGCGATGATCAAGTACTACGCGGTCGGCATCTTCACC
>JAWOJD010000067.1:0-22976 GCA_046484355.1 Thiobacillus sp. | reverse complement strand
CAGCTAGAAGCCTTGAGCCAGCACCGCCTCGGTGAACGTCTCGGCAGTGAACTGGCCGCCCTGATCGGTGTTGACGATTTCGGGCGTGCCGTAGCGGGCAAAGGCCGCATCGATCACCTCCCGGGCGTGGCACGCTTCCAGCGTGATCGCCACCTTGTGCGCCAATATCGCTTCGCACGCTTCCGCGTAATGCCAGACGTTTTCTAGTGGAGAAATTCGATGAGTGAATACTGCCAAAAATGCGGGACGCCGATAGCACAGCACGAAGGCCGGGGCAGGCCATCCAGTTATTGCAGCACATCATGTAGGCGGGCAGCTGAGCTTGAGATTCGACGCCTGGACAAGCACATCGGCATGCTGGAAGCCCGCGCCATCCATGCCAACACTGGCGGGCTTTCCCTGACCGGCGAGGAGGCCTCAGTCCACGCAGAGATAGAACGCCTTGAGCTTCGGTTACGAGAACTGTTGGCCACCGATGATGCTGTCCACCCCCGGTAGGCGGGGAAAAACTAAAAAAGAAAATGTTTTCTAGAACGCGCGATAAGTCTTTCTTTAACGCAAATTCGTTTTTTTCTTGTACGCGCTAGGCCCGCACGCTCGCGCGAGAGGAAACCATGAGCCAACTACCAAAAACACTTTCAATCAGGGTTAATCGCCTGGCGCATCGGCTGGCTTTTGAGCATGAAGAGCACGCCAAGGCGTCATTGACTGAGCGACTACAGAAAGCCCGCACTGATGGCGCATCGCTTGACGATCTGACGGCAATGCTCGCCACGCTGGAAGCCGCGCAACCCGGATAGGCCAGGACACCGACCAGCAGAATTAAATCGCTTGTGGACGATTCTGAGCCGCCTATTATTTGTGCAGAGCGCAAGGCTGGTCAGATGCTTGCGGAGATGAGAAGCAAAAGCCAGGCGAATACAAACGGTCACACGATGTTACCGTTTACATTCCCCCAACCCTAGCCGACCACGGCATCACCAAAAACGAATCATCACGCTAGTGTCATGTCACATTTCAAATGTCGAATATAGTCGATTGAGTTTTACCCGTGCGTCCTCTGTCGTGAATTGCCAGTTCACCTTGGCGTGAATCTGGTCGCGGCGCGCTTGCCAAGCGGCAACCTCCTCGCGTAGTTCCTCCATGTTGCCGATGCGCCGATCAAGGCACTGGCTGATCAACACGTTGAGTTCGATCTCGGCGACGTTGAGCCAACTGCCGTGCTTCGGCGTGTAGATGAACTCAAAGCGATCCCAGAGTGCCTTCGCCTGGTCAGGGGGAAACGTCTGGTATAGCGCGCCCGGGCTATGGGTGTTCAGATTATCCATCACCAGCGTGATCTTCTGTGCATCCTGATAACGTTCTGCAATGTCCTGGAAAAACCGGGCCCAATCCACTTTGGTCTTGCGCTCCGTCACCTTGGTCATCCGCGTTCCCGCCAGCGGTTCGCTCGCCATGAATACGTTACAGACGCCGCATCGCTCGTATTCGTAGTCGTGCCGTTCCAGTTGGCCGGGGCAAGCCGGGATCGGTGTGCGCGTCTCGCGGATGAGTTGTCGCGGTGTCTCGTCCATGCAGACTACCGGGATGTCCGCGTTATAAGGTCGGCGGTACACGTCGAGGACCCGTTCCATCGCAGCGACAAACTCCGCATTGGCTTCGGGAGGGATTACCCAGCCAATCTTCCGCCACGGTTTGATTTCGTTTTTTTTAGTACGCGGCGGACTGTCTCGTAGGAAATGCTGTCGACGTACTCAAGCTCTACCGCCCGATCAGCCAGCAAGCGTAGCGACCATCGGGCAAAGCCCTTCGGTGGCTCGCCGCAACTCAGGGCGACCAGGTGGGCTTCGAGTTCGCCATCGGCCTTGCGCTCGTAGCTTCGCTGGCTCTGCTGCCGCCCTAACGCCGCGTCTAGTCCCGCCTCGACAAAGCGCTTCTTGACCCGGTCAATCTTGCGCATGCTGATCCGCAAGATATTCGCTACGTCTTCTCCACGGGTACGATGATCGTTAAACTCCCCCTCGTCGCAATTCAACAGAATCAGCGCATTGATCATCTTCTGGGACTGGTGTGAGCCTTTATGCGTAATGGCCTCCAATTCCTCCCTTTCACTCGCCAGCAGTGTCACTTTGTAAAGTTTCATTGGGAAACCCCCACCGTCTTGAAAAAGATGGCAAGAGCCTAGCACAACATATGCGACATATCATAAGTGACATGACACTAGGATTGTTGGCGGTACTTCGATGTTACCGCCAATAGATGCTCGCGGAGATGGAGAAGAATCCGGGCGAGATTCTCCGTGGTAACACGACGGGGCCACGGGAAAACCATCCAACCCTAGCCGACCACGACCAACCCCAAACTGACCCGCTTGGCGCGGGTTTTTTTGTGGGCGCTTTCCGTGCTACTGCTTACTATCTGTTTATTTTCTTCTGGACACAAAAAATCCAGCACTAGGCTGGACTCTTGTAAGTAATTGATTTCACTATGTTCGGGATGGTGGGCAGTACAAGGTTCGAACTTGTGACCCCTGCCGTGTGAAGGCAGTGCTCTACCACTGAGCTAACTGCCCGAAGCGGCGCGAATTAAACCACAACAGGACAGGACAGGTCAATTTTGGTGCGCGCGGCCTTATGAAACCCAGCCGGGTAAAATAGCCTCTTTTGCCCGCCCGCCTTGCCATGATCCGCACCCGTTTTGCTCCTTCCCCCACTGGTTACCTGCATATTGGCGGCGCACGCACTGCGCTGTTTTCCTGGGCGTTTGCCCGCCATCACGGCGGGCAGTTCGTTCTGCGCATCGAAGATACCGACATCGCGCGCTCCACCCCCGAGGCGGTGAAGGCCATTCTGGACGGCATGGCGTGGCTCGACCTGAACCATGACGAAGGCCCGATTTACCAGACCAAGCGCCTGTATCGCTACAAGGAAGTGATCGCACAGATGCTGGAAAACGGCCAGGCTTATCACTGCTACTGCAGCGCCGAGGAACTCGATGCCATGCGCGAGGCCCAGCGCGCCAGCGGCGACAAGCCGCGCTACGACGGTCGCTGGCGCCCCGAGGACGGCAGGACACTGCCCACGCCACCCGCCGGTGTCGACCCGGTAGTGCGCTTCAAGAACCCGATCGGGGGCAGCGTGGCATGGAAGGATCTGGTGAAGGGCACGATCGAGTTTGCCAACGCCGAACTTGACGACCTAATCATCGCGCGCGCCGACGGCACGCCCACCTACAACTTCTGCGTGGTGGTGGACGACTGGGACATGCAGATCACTCACGTCATTCGCGGCGACGACCACGTCAACAACACCCCGCGCCAAATCAACATTCTCAAGGCGCTCGGCGCCACGGTGCCGCAATACGCCCACCTGTCGATGATTCTGGGCGACGATGGCGCCAAACTGTCCAAGCGCCACGGCGCGGTGTCGGTGATGCAGTATTTCGAGGAAGGCTACCTGCCCGAAGCCGTGATCAACTACCTGGCGCGGCTCGGCTGGTCGCACGGAGACGCCGAAATTTTCAGCCGCGAACAGTTCGTGCAATGGTTCGATCTCGACCACATCACCCCATCCGCCGCGCAGTTCAACACCGAAAAGCTGCGCTGGCTCAACCAGCAATACATCAAGGCCGCCGATGACACGCGCCTGGCCGGGCTGATCCGCCCCTTCCTGATCCGCAACGGTGGCAACCCGGACGATGGCCCCGACCTCGCCTCGGTGTGCGCACTGGTCAAGGAACGCGCCGCCACCATCGAAGAGCTGGCCGATGCCGCCACCCTGTTTTACCGCACCCTGCACCCCACCCTCGAGTTGCTGGCACAGCACGTCACCCCCGACGTGTTGCCCGCCCTCACCGATCTGGCTGCCCGCTTTGAATCCCTGACCTGGGAACGCAGCGCCATCAGCGCCGCCTTCAAGGAAACGCTCACCGCGCACAGCCTCAAAATGCCGAAGCTGGCGATGCCGGTGCGCGTGCTCGTCACCGGCGAACCGCAGACCCCGGCAATCGACGCCACGCTTGAATTGATCGGGCAGGAACGCGTCGTCAGCCGCCTGAAAAGCGCACTCCAGCCCGCCACAAGCTGAGACGAATCCGCTATAATGCGCGCTGTTTTTCGCCGATGTAGCTCAGTTGGTAGAGCAGCGCATTCGTAATGCGAAGGTCGCCAGTTCGATTCCGGCCATCGGCACCAGTTGCATAAAAACGCCGCTCAGTGAGCGGCGTTTTTCATGTGTGCCTGAACAAGGTGGTGCAATGATGCGCCGCAGGAAACCAGCGCCCTGTCGGCGTGAGCCTCTGTTCAGCCCACCGTTCCAGAGGGCACCCACCATCAACCCGCCTGCGTTCACCCGCTGTTAAGGCGCCCGCGTCTGTGCAGGTACAGCACCACGCCCAACACCGTCAGGGCGGCGACGACGTGCTTGAGGGTGTGGCCGCTGACAAATCCGCTCGTATATCCAAACACCGCGCGGTCGCTGAAATCGAGCAGCAGGGCCAACGGGTACAGCCCGATGGCCGCCAGAAGGATTCCCCCCCTGCTGTAACGCGGCGGATACAGCCATAGCAGCAGCGGCATCAGCAGCATGGGATACGCCTGCATCAGCAGGTAGGGGCGCAGATCGCCCATCCCCTGCGCTTCGCTCCAACCCCAGTAGAGGGCACTGCCGATTCCCACCAGCAGCAGCAAGGGCAGCAGGCGCAGTCCGACTCCGGGACCCACGCGCTCGGCAATCATGGCGGCAAGCAAGGCCATGAACGCCAGCATCATCGGCAGGCGGTCCCACAGCAGCCGGTCGTTGTCGGGGGCGAGGTGGTAATAGCCGGAGCCGAACCCGATCAGCACCACGCCAATAAAAAACAGCCCATACAGCCAGGCCTCGCGCCGGTCGAGAAAGACCTCCCGCTTACGTGTGCACCCTAGCAAGCACAGGCCGGCCGTCCCGGCAATCACGAACAGGGCGTTTGAGAGGGTATCGAGGCCATTCGGCAGTCCCAGCCAGAGTCGCTGGTCGGCCAGGTCGTGGTAACTGAGCGGCTGCGGAATCGGCGTCAAGCTCATGGCGACCCCTGCCAGCATCGCCACCAGCAGCCACAGGACGAACGCGCGTGCGCGGTGAGGCAGGCTCATCCGCCCGCCTCGCGTTCGGCCAGCAGATCATCGATCACGCGCCACAGCCGCCACATATCCGGCAAATCCTCTAGCCAGAAGCGCCAGGACAGCAGGCTCGACACGCTCAGCTCGACATGCCCGAGTACACGATGAATGAGCAATACGCGGGCCTGTCCCTGCGGGGCGGCGTCGGCCAGCGCCAGGCTTTCCGGGTAGGGGATGAGGTTGTCGTTACGGCCGTGCACCAGCATCAGCCGTGCGTGCAGCGGGCCGAGGTCGCGCTGCGCAAGATCGAGCTGATCGAGGTCGGCGCGCATGGCCTCGGGCAGCCGCGCATACAGGTCGGCAAAACGCGCAGGGTCGGGGTTAACAGCCAGTGCATACACCGTGTGCGCCTCGGCACTCAGCTCGGCGGCAAGCGGCGTCAGGTCGGCATGGGGGTCGCGCCTGCGCAGTTCGACCATGCGATCGAGCACCGCGCGGTCGGATTCGTTTTCAAGGTAATCCAGGCTGGAGTAGACCAGCACCATCTTGCCGGTATCGTCCGGCGCAATGTGCTGCCAGCTGCCTTCATGCTCGAACCAGCCGGTGGTGAAAAATCGCATGGCACGCGGCAGGTCATGATAGCCCCCCACCCCGATGACGAAACGGACCTGTTCTCGAATGTCATCCTGCAGCGCGGCAATCAGCGCCGGTCCGACCGAATAGCTGAAAGCGAACATCCCGGCGCGGCCTTCTGGCGCCAGTTCCGGACGGCGGATGAGGTAGGCAAAGGCATCGGCGATGTCCCGCGCATCCGAGGGACGAATGCGCATCTCGCGAAAGCCGCGCAAATCGGGGGCGAGCACGGCAAACCCCGCGCGCGCCAGCGTGGTGGCAAAGGCCACCAGCCGCGCATCGTCCTTGCCCTGCGGCACGGCACCGGGGACGGCGACGAGCGCGGCTCTCGGGCAAGCGCCGTTTCGTATCGAGCCGTCCGCTGTCGAAGCACGACAGCCATCCAGCGGCCCAGGCAGATATAAATCGGCCTGATGCGTTCGCCCCGACACCGTGTAGGACACGGGCTGCCGAAGCGGCTCGGCTGTTGTTTGTTTAATTCGGGAAGGCGCTTCGCCCGCGGCAAAATCCTGCAACACCTGCACCGCTTCGTAATGCCGCGACGGCGCGCACCCCGTCAGGAGGGCAAGCAGGAAAACCATGCCCGACAGCGCCCAGCCGCCGCGCAACGACATGATTATGCGGACGCGGTGGGGCTGATCAGCAGCACATCGCATGTCGCGGTCTGGGCCACGCCCTTGCTGACGCTGCCAAGCAGCCAGTCCTGCAAGCTGCCGCCGCCATGCCCATGCCGCCCCAGCACCACCAGATCGGCCTGGCTCTCCCTGCCCTGCTGGCAGATGGCCTCAGGGGGCACGCCCGGCTGAACCATCAGGCGAACCGATGCGCCGTTATCAATGTGCCCCAACAGGGTGCGCAGCTGCTTTTCCGCCTCGGTGCGCATGCGCGCGAGCCAGTCGGTGATATCCAGATTGACGAACCTGGCCTTGCGCAGGCGCTGCTCGACCTCGCTGCCCAGTACATGCAGCGTGTCCACCTGCGCGCCGTCGGCAAGACTAATCGCATGTTCGATCACCGCCGAAGACACGGGAGAAAAATCCACCGCGGCCAGAACCTGCCGGTAAGGCGCGTCGGCCGGGGTTTTGACGATCAGCACCGGGCAAGTAGCCACGCTCATCAAACGGGACACAGTGGAACCGAGGAACAGGTCCTTGAGCGTGCTCTCGCCCCGTGCGCCGGCCACCAGCAGGTCGGCCCCCACTTTCTGGGCGTAGGCCACGATTTCGGTATGCGCCCGGCCCAGGCGGGTCGCAGTGTGGATGCGGACATCAAACTGCTTGGCCAGGGCCGACGCCTGCTCATCCAGTCGCGTGTGCTCCGCTTGCTGCAAAGTCGTGTCGTGGTGGCTGGATTCCTCCGGCGCCAGCGTCAGCCCCGGGTAAAGATCGAGCGGCCGCACCACATGCACCACATGCAGTTCGGCCTGGTGCTGGCTGGCGATGCGCGCGGCGCGCTGCACCACCTGTTCGGAAAGCGACGAGAAATCGGTCGCGGCAACGACACAGCGGATGCGATCCATGACAACTCCCAAAAGACGAACGAATACCCCTTATCTCACTATAGTCTTCTGGTTAGTGTCGCAGTGTCAGGCAACGCTTCGAGCCGGCTTGGCTTCGTACCAGTCCCGTGAGCGGTTGACCACCTTAACCACCAGCAACATCGCCGGCACTTCGATCAGCACGCCCACCACCGTGGCGAGCGCCGCGCCGGACTGAAAGCCGAACAGGGCAATCGCCGCCGCCACCGCCAGCTCGAAAAAGTTCGACGCGCCGATCAGCGCCGAGGGGCAGGCCACGCTGTGCTTCTCGCCCACCTGTCGGTTGAGCCAGTACGCCAGCCCCGAATTGAAGAACACCTGGATCAGGATGGGCACCGCCAGTAAGGCAATGATCAGGGGTTGTTCGATGATCGCTTCGCCCTGGAAGGCGAACAGCAGCACCAGCGTGGCCAACAAGGCCACAATCGAGGCATGGCCGAGTTGGGCCATTACCGCGTCGAATGCGGCCTGCCCGCGCTTGAGCAGCCACTTCCGCCAAAGCTGCGCCAGGATCACCGGAACGACGATGTAGAGCACCACCGAGGTGAACAGCGTGTCCCACGGCACCATGATGGCGGACAGGCCGAGCAGCAGGCCGACGATGGGCGCAAACGCAAAGATCATGATGGCGTCATTCAACGCCACCTGGCTCAGGGTGAAATACGGGTCGCCGCCGGTGAGCCGGCTCCACACGAACACCATCGCAGTGCACGGCGCGGCGGCCAGCAGGATCAGCCCCGCAACATAGCTATCGAGCTGCTCCGCCGGCAGGTAGGGCGCAAACAGATGACGAATGAACAGCCAGGCCAGCAAGGCCATGGAAAACGGCTTCACCGCCCAGTTGACGAACAGGGTGACGCCGATGCCTTTCCAGTGCGACTTCACCTGATGCAGCGCACCAAAGTCGATCTTCATCAGCATCGGGATGATCATCACCCAGATTAGGAGGCCGACCGGGAGGTTGACCTGGGCCACTTCCATGCGCCCCAGCGCCTGAAACGGCGCCGGAAACCACCGCCCCAGCAGCACGCCGGCGACGATGCACAGCGCCACCCACAGGGTAAGCCAGCGCTCGAACACGCTCATTGGCGCGCCGGCGGCCTGTTTCATGGCAATTTCACATTGCGCGCTCATGCTGTTTTCCCGATATCACGCACGGCCTGTTGCAGCTTCATGCCGTCCAGCGTCTTGAATGGCAAATCGACGAACATGGAAATGCGACGCTGCATCTGGTTCATCGCGCCGGCAAACGCACGGCGCTTGACCTCGTCGCTGCCTTCCACTGCGGCCGGGTCGGGAATGCCTCAATGGCCGGTCATCGGTTGCCCAGGCCACACCGGGCAAACTTCCCCCGGCCGCGTTGTCGCAGACGGTGATGACGAAGTCCAACTGCGGCGCATCGACCTGCGCGAACTCGTCCCAGGACTTGCTTCGCAGTTCGTTGGTGGGGAAATGATTTTTCTTCAGCAACGCCAGCGCAAACGGATTGACCTGACCGGCCGGATGACTGCCCGCGCTGAATGCCCTGAATTTGCCCGCGCCCAGTTCATTCAACAACGATTCGGCCAATATCGATCGAGCAGAGTTGCCGGTGCAAAAAAACAATACGTTATAAACAGGTTGATTCATGCTCGCACTCCGATTTCGCTATGTAATCAGACTGCAACTTGCAAACCGAGTTTCTCGCGTACTGCCGCAACCAGGCGATTTCGGATGTCGTCGCGGACTGCAATGAAACTGTCCAGCGGTTCGCCGTGCGGGTCGTGGAACGGCAGATGAATGGCCGGGATCGGCTTCGGGAAGACCGGGCAGGCTTCCTTCGCGTTGTCGCATACAGTCACCACCAGATCGATATCCTCGCCCATGACCGCATCGATGTCCTTGGGGTGGAGCCCATCGACCGGCAGACCGGCTTGCTTGAGCGCTGCAATCGCGCCGTCAGCCACCTTGGGTTGCGGCCTGGTGCCGGCGGATAGCGCGCGCGCCTGGCCAGCCAGGTCATGGTTCAGCAGCACTTCGGCCATTTGCGAGCGGCAGGAATTACCGGTGCACAGCACCAGCACGGTATAGGTTTTTTCTTTTTCAGACACGACAAATCCTCAAGATAGACAATTGATATTCAACAACACTCGCCCGACGAGGCCGGTTTGGCCTTGACCGGAATGCAGCTTGAAACCTTGGCGACGGCAGGCTCCGGCACGCAGCATCCGCTCGCCGCCTGACCGCCGAACACCGGCACGCTGTCGAGCGTGTGATAGGTTTCCCAGGCGATGCCCTGCGGGTCGGTCGCCCAGTATTTGTCCGACTTGGCGTAGCAACAGGCGGTGCCCATTTCTTCCACCACCTTGGTTTCCAGCTTGCTCAGGCGTGCGCCCATTTCCGCCAGTTCATCGGCGGATTCGACCTGCACGCCCAGATGGTTCAATCCCGGCGTGGCGCCGCGTGCCGAAATTGCGAAGTTCACCCGCGGATCATCGAGCATCCATTTTGCGTAATCCGCTTTTGCGACCGTCGGATCGGCGGCGAACAGGGCTGAATAAAAGCGGATGCTGGCGGCCAGATCATCGACTGCAACATGCACATGCAAACGTTTCATGGAATATCCTTTTCGATTGAGCAAGCCGGTTCACATACCGGCGAACAAGGGTTGCCACCGCAACAGTTCTCGGTGAGAAATCCGAGCAGCGCATTCATGGCGTCGAACTGCGCCGTGTAGATCACGAAGCGGCCGTCCTGACGCGCGCTCGCCAACCCGGCGTGGGTCAACTCTTTCAGATGAAACGACAGCGACGACGGCGGGATGCCGGTCAGCTCGGCAATACGCCCGGCGGCCAGCCCCGCGGGGCCGGCCTGTACCAGCGTCCGAAACACGGCCAGACGGGAGGTCTGGGCAAGTGCGGACAAGGCGGCAACGGCGTCTTTCGTTTCCATGTTTCTATAATAATAGAAATAATAGACACAACACAAGCGCCCGTCCGTCTCACAGGCACGTCAGTTCTTCGGGAAGAAACACAGGCTAATGCGGCTGAGGATCAACCGGCGCAGGTGCAAGGCTGCGATCGAGCTTGTCCTCGACCTCGCCAACGTGGGCCGACAGGCTGCGGACGCCTTCATCAAATACAGCACGGAGCGCCTGCTCCATGCCATCCATGCGAATGTTCAGATCGGTGCGCGTCTTTTCCGACATCTCGCGCATCTGCCCGAACTCCTGTTCGAGATGCGTCCGCAGTTCACTCAGGCGCGAGGCCTCGGCCTTCTCGGCGAGCTGCTGTTGGGCCTGGATTTCCTTGGCATAGCGGCGCGCGTCCACCAGCATGGCGGTACGCAGGATGAGCACATAGGTGGAGAAAAGCGCAATAAACAACACCAGAATCCCCAGCAAGACCAACCCAAGGGGGGCTTCCAGGTCGAACAACATGAACGACAGCGCTGTCGGCGCGATCAACACGCTCCAGTTCAGCAACGTGAACATGCCCAACAGAAACAGTCCGACCAGGATAATGGGGCCGAGTACAGTCATGGTGTGTCTCCCGTCAATTGTCGGAGGGGTCGCGAAATCGTACGCCAGGCATCAGGCATTCTGCTGCAGCATGAAGCCAGCCGCCGGAAGATGCCCTAGTATTGCCGCGAATTGATACGCCGCAGCAGCTCCCATACAGGCAGGGCCGTGAATCCTCCCACCACGCCCGCCAGGTAGCTCGGCATGGCCAATCCAAACATCCAGAACCACAGCTTGCCGGCCATGAAGCTGACCGCTGCCATGGCAACCAGAATGATCAGTAATTGATGCCACAGTTTCACTCAAACCTCCCTTGGGAACGCGCATCGGCGTCAAGGGCAAGCCATTGCCGGCCATATGCCCCGATTCGCCTGCATGGCCGTCAAGGCCTTATTGAAGCGGAAACGCCAGCGCCGTGTAATCCAGCACCACCGTACCCAGATTCTGGTTCAGCCCCATGATCGGAATAATCGCACGCAATCCCCCGCTGCTCAGGCGCTCGATCGTGATTTCCTTGGCTTGCAGATACTGGGCGGCATACAGGCTGGAAAAGGCTTGGCCGAGTTGCTTGCGGTCGCTGGCGACAACGACCTTGTCGTCCGGCGTGGACAATATAACCGACTCAAATCCTTCCATCTGCACCAGCTCGGTGAAATATTGATCGACCTGATCCAGGTTGGACGCCATAAGCTCTCTGCGAATGGACCAGGCGAAGGGTGAGCTGAAGCGCTTCAGGGCGGCCTCGGTACGCGTTGCATCGAGTTGACGCGCCTGTTCGATCAGGTCGGCACGCGTCAGGGCCTGCTCGGCCTGAAGCTGGGTCAGTTTCGCTTCCACAGCACTGACGGCTGCCCCTTTCCACATATACATGCCAAGCGCCACCACGACCAGCGCACCGGCCAGGCCCAGCATGATCTTGCGGTTGGCGTTCATGCCCGGGGCTTTTGCCGGTGTGGGGTTGTCAATCGTGTCCATATCATCTCGCTCCATTTAATGCATGTCGGAAAACGTGTCAGCGAACCAGGCTGGATAATGGCCTGTTGGCGTTGCCGTGGTCAACAAAATTCATCTGCTTGATCAGCAGATCCAGGTCCTCGTGCAAGCGAAGCAGCGTGCTTTCGGGCAGGTTCTCCAGGGCATTGGGGACCAGCCCGGTCAGAGGCGTGGGCGCACGATCCAGAACCGCCTGTCCTTGCGTCGACAATTGCAGGTTGACAACACGCCGATCTGTTTCGCTACGCAACCGCTCGACCAGTCCGGCCTTGGCCAGTTTATCCAGCATATTGCTCACGGTGGAAACATGCACGGATAGCGCCTCGCTCAACCGTGAAACCGTGATGCCCGGGGTTTCGGCGATGGCAGCCAGAATCCAGACCTGCGCGCCGGAGACGCCGCAGGCGGCTTCCAGCGCGCGGAAATGCTGGCGCACCGCGCTGATGATGATGCGGAATTGCTTGAGGGTTTCCGTTGCAAGCGGAGTGGGCATCAGGGTTTCCTTTGTTCGTTGTGCACGTGCGCAGCACCATCACTCGAATCACGAGCATTATACATTTTTTAATGAAATAGTTTTTCATGATAATATTCTGCACCGTGAGAACTGACACATCTACACGCCGGCAACGGTACTGAAACCAAGCTGCAAAAATCGATGGCTGTCATTAATAAAGGAAGGAGCATCTGAATGGATAACGTGAGCGTGTTCTCCTCGGCAATACAAAATGCCCTGGGCGAAAACCTGCCGACGATTCTGGGGGCCGTTGGCGTCCTGGTCGTCGGTTATGTATTGGCCCTGCTGGCCCGGGCGGCAGTCCGCAAACTGCTGTCCATGGCAAGAATCAACACTTATGTCAGCAATTCCGTAGGCAAGCCCATGGACGTAGAGGGCGGGGTTGCGCTGGGCGCGTTCTGGCTGGTCCTGCTGGCCACCCTGCTGGGGGTGTTCAACACGCTCAATCTGGAACAGCTGTCTGGACCGTTTGCCGACATGATGTCGCAGATCATGACCTACCTGCCGCACCTGATGGCAGGCGCGCTGCTGATGGTCGTGGCCTGGCTATTGGCAACCATGGTAAGAGCCATTGCCAACCGGGCGCTGAAAGCCAGCCAGTGGGACGAGAAACTGGTCGAACAGGCCGGCATGTCCCCGCTGGGCGAGAACGTCGGCAATGTGCTGTTCTGGCTGGTGATCCTGATGTTCCTGCCGGCCGTGCTGGGAGTCTTCCAGCTTGAAGGCATGCTCGATCCGGTGCGCAACATGGTCGACGAAACCCTGACCATGTTGCCCAACATCTTTGCCGCCGGCATCATCCTGGTCGCCGGCTGGCTGGTCGCCAAGATCGTGCGCGGCCTGGTGACCAACCTGCTGGCCGCAGCGGGCGCCGACACCCTGGGTGAGAATGCCGGCATGAAGGATCGTCTGGAACTGTCCAAGCTGGCAGGGACGCTGGTGTTCATCCTGATCATCGTGCCGGTGCTGATTGCGTCGCTGGATGCGCTTCAGATCACAGCGATCTCCGGCCCCGCCACCGACATGCTGAGCATGATGATGATGGCCATTCCCAATATCTTCGCCGCCGTGATCATCCTGTTCGTGACCTGGTATGTCGCACGCTTCGCGGCCGGCCTGCTGGGTGGCCTGTTGAGCAACCTCGGCCTCAACAACCTGCCCGAGAAGATGGGTCTGGAACAAGTCTTCACCGAGAACTTCAAGGCCTCCGACCTGGTGACCCGCATCATGGTGTTCTTTGCCATGCTGTTCGCCACGGTTGAAGCGGCCAACCGGCTCGACTTCGTTCAGGTGCAGGATCTGGTCAGCATGTTCATCCAGTTCGGCGCCGATGTGCTGCTGGGCGTGGCCATCCTGCTGGTGGGTTTCTGGCTGGCCAATCTGGCCCACCGCGCCATCATGCGCGCCACCTCTGACGAGGCGGTCGGCATGGCTGGCATCGCGCGCTACGCCATCCTCGGTCTGGTGGTGGCCATGGGTCTGTCCGCCATGGGTATTGCCGACGATATCGTCAACCTGGCCTTCCTGCTGGTGTTTGGTTCGGTCGCCGTGGCCGTCGCCCTGTCCTTTGGACTGGGTGGCCGCGAAGCAGCCGGCAAGCAGATGGATCACTGGCTGACCAAACTGCGCAAAGACAAGCAAGACTGAATACCGACCAGTGTGAGGCGCGGCGCCGTCAGGACTGCGTCCACACAGTCAGTATTCAGGGTGTCATTGAATGCCTCCAGAGCAATCTGGGGGCATTTTTACGTTCAGCGCACCGAACAGGGATTCAGAAACGCAGCCTTATTACTCTGCGCAACCGCAGGGATGCGGATCGTGCGGATCGGCGGGTGCTGCGGGCGCGGTCTGCCCCAGCAGATGCAGCGCAACGGCTTCCGCCACCCGGATGCCGTCCACACCCGCCGACAGGATGCCGCCGGCATAGCCTGCGCCCTCGCCTGCCGGATACAGGCCCTTGACGTTGAGGCTCTGGTAGTCGCCCCCGCGCGTGATGCGCAGCGGCGACGAGGTGCGGGTTTCGACGCCTGTCAGCACCGCATCGTGCATCGCAAACCCCTTGATCTGCCGGTCGAATGCAGGCAGCGCCTCACGGATCGCTTCGATGGCGTAATCCGGCAGACAGGACGCCAGATCGGTCAGGCGCACCCCGGGCTGGTACGAAGGCTCGACGCTGCCGAGTTGGGTGGACGGCTTGCCCGCCAGGAAGTCGCCGACCAGTTGGCCCGGGGCATCGTAACTGCCGCCGCCCAGCTCGAACGCGCGCGACTCCAGTTTTCTCTGCAGTTCGATTCCGGCCAGCGGCCCGCCAGGGTAGTCCGAGGGGGTGATCCCGACCACGATGCCCGCGTTGGCATTGCGTTCGTTGCGTGAATACTGGCTCATGCCGTTGGTCACCACCCGCCCCGGCTCGGAGGTGGCCGCGACCACCGTGCCGCCCGGGCACATGCAGAAGCTGTACACCGAACGGCCATTTTTGGCGTGATGCACCAGCTTGTAGTCCGCCGCGCCCAGCAGCGGATTGCCCGCGTTCGGCCCCAGCCGGGCTGTGTCGATCAGGGATTGCGGGTGCTCGATGCGAAAGCCGATGGAAAACGGCTTGGCTTCCATATAGACACCGCGTGAATGCAACATTTCGAAGGTGTCGCGTGCGCTGTGGCCGAGCGCGAGAACGACGTGGCTACTGTGCAGCGTCTCGCCGCTGGCGAGCGTCACGCCTCGGATGCAGCCATCCTCGATCAGCACATCGGTGACGCGCTGTTCGAAACGGATTTCGCCACCCAGTGCTTCGATCTCGTTTCGCATGGTCTCGACCATGCCGACCAGGCGGAAGGTGCCGATGTGCGGCTTGGAAACGTACAGAATCTCTTCCGGCGCGCCCGCCTTGACGAACTCCGTCAACACCTTGCGACCGTAATGCATTGGATCCTTGATCTGGCTGTAGAGCTTGCCATCGGAAAACGTGCCCGCGCCGCCCTCGCCGAACTGCACGTTCGATTCGGGGTTGAGCGTGTGCTTGCGCCACAGCCCCCAGGTGTCCTGGGTGCGCGCACGCACGGCCTTGCCACGTTCCAGCACGATGGGCTTGAAACCCATTTGCGCAAGCACCAGCGCGGCAAAAATGCCGCACGGGCCAAAGCCCACGATGATCGGGCGTTCCGCCTGATTTTCCGGCGCATGCCCAACGAATCGATACGCCATGTCCGGCGTCGGCGCGAGGTGGCGATCATTGCGGAACCGCTTCAGCAACGCCGCTTCGTTACTGACTTCAAGGTCGAGCGTATACGTCAGCAGCATTGCGTGTTTCTTGCGGGCATCGATGCTCCGCTTGAAAATGCTGACACCGAGCAAGTCGCCATCCTGGATGGCAAGGCGTTGCAGGATGGTCGCGCGCAAGGCGTCCGCAGGGTGGTCGAGCGGGAGTTTGAGTTCAGTCAGTCGCAGCATGATGTGTGTGTAAGTAATTCAACGCGCCCTGCCCCGCCACGCGGCCGCTGGCAAAACAGGCCGTCAGCAGATAGCCCCCGGTGGGCACTTCCCAGTCGAGCATCTCGCCCGCGCAGAATACGCCGCGCAGCTGGCGCAACATCAGATTGTCATCGAGCGCCTCGAAGCGCACGCCGCCGGCGCTGCTGATCGCCTCGTCGAGCGGGCGTGTCGACGCCAAGGCAAGCGGCAGCGATTTTATCGCGTGGGCGAGTGTGATGGGGTCGTTCAATTGTTCCGCCGACAACAACTCACGCAGCAACGCCATCTTCACCCCCTTGATGCCGGCACGGCTTTGCAGGTGACTCGCTAGCGAACGCGCACCGCGCGGATGGGCAACCTCGGACTCAACCCGCTCCAACGGCTTGTCCGGCGCCAAATCCAGTTCGATGACTACCGTCCCCTGCGCCGCTATCGTGTCGCGCAGTGGTGCCGACACCGCGTAAATCAGACTGCCCTCGACTCCGCTATCGGACAGCATCAGTTCGCCTTTGCGCTGATGCGTGTTGCCCGCCGCATCGGTGAAACGCAACGCCACCGTTTTAAGCGGCTGACCAGCGAAACGGGTGCGCAAATGCTCGCTCCAGCCACCCGCCACTTCAAAGCCGCAATTCGATGGCGTGAGTGGCGCGACATCTATTCCGCGCTGCGCCAGAAGCGGCACCCAGGCGCCATCCGATCCTAGCCGCGCCCAACTGCCGCCGCCCAGCGCCAGCACCACCGCGTCAGCCTGAACAAGGTGTTCGCCCGCCGGCACGGCAAAGCGCAGCGCGCCCGCGTCGTCCCAGCCCAGCCAGCGATGGCGCACATGAAACCGCACCCCGGACTCGCGCAGCCGATGCAGCCAGGCACGCAGCAGCGGCGCGGCTTTCATGCCGGCGGGGAACACGCGGCCCGACGAGCCGATGAAGGTCTCGACCCCCAGCCCATGAATCCAGTCGCGCAACGCGGCGGGGGGAAAGGCTTCCAGCAGCGGCCGGATTGCCTCGGCATGCCCACCGTAGCGCGACAGAAAAACGTCGAACGGTTCGGAATGAGTGATGTTCATGCCGCCCACGCCGGCCAGAAGGAATTTGCGGCCCAGCGAAGGCATGGCGTCGTACAGGTCGACCTGCGCGCCGCCCTGCGCGAGGATTTCAGCCGCCATCAAGCCGGCTGGGCCTCCACCGACAATTGCAACAGTGCTCATGGACAAATTTAAGAGATTGGGCAGGGCATCATACTTCTTCACCCTTCACCCTTTCAGCTCACCTTGGCCGAAGGGCCTGGGGATAGGAAGCTCAACCACGTGCTCAGTGATAGTCATCTTCGCGCTGGTGACGGATGGCCAGAATAGTAACCGTCTCGTTATTTCCTATTTCGAATAATGCGACATAGCCAGCGGCCCCAAACGGGATCACCATTTCACGCAAGAATGGATTGTTTGGGACGGCTTTTCGACAGGTAAAAGGAAACTCCTGCAGAACCCCGATGCTTTTGCCGATGGCTTCGCGTGCCAGGGTTGCGGCTTGCGGGTCACGCTCCAGCAAAAAGGCAACCAGCCGAAGCAGGTCGTCTCGCGCTGCCCTGGTGTAGCGAACGCGGTAGCTCACTTGCCTGGCTTGGCTTGTGCCTTGGCGATCATTTGATCCAGTTCTTGCAGGACCCCATCTGCCATAAAGTATTCGCCCGTCCGCTCAGCCTCATCGCGTGAAGCCAGGCCACGAGAAATAAAAGCCTGCTGCGCCCGGCGGTGATCAATGCCGATGCGCAAGGACTGCTCGACAAAGCTGGACAGGGTTTCCCCTTCCTGGAGGACACTTTCGGCTGCCTGTCTTAGATCAGGGTCGACACGGAGTGAGGGAATGGTGGCTGATTTCATGAACAGCTCCTTGCATTGCATTTGCAATGCAGTATGGCGAATTCATGCGTACAAGGCAAGCGGCGCACGACAAGGCCAGGAGCGAGGTAGCGCTCAATCATCCTTGCAATCATGGACATTGATTACCGTGATTATAAGGATAGCCCGATCATCAAGATCAGGCTGAATTGGCGGCCGAGACGCTGTCCCTGGCGAAAAGGGCTTGGGGAATAGCGCTTATCTTTCCCCTTGAACCGCAATCAATCGTGCGGATGACGGGCGCCATGCAAAGGAACGATCAGCCGCATCAGCTTCCAGGCATGCTGAACACCGTAGAAGTACAGGGCAAAGACCGCGAGAAACCCATAGCACAGGACAGCATCGGGCACACCGTAGCGCCAGCCGAGAAATCCGACCAGGCCGCACGCCACCGCGACCAGATGCATAAAGCCCACCACCTGGCAGTCCCGATAGCCCGCCCGCAACAGGATGTGGTGGAGATGATCGCGGCCGGGGTGAAAAGGGCTTTTGCCCTTCAGCATGCGGCGCAGCATCAGGCTCACCGTATCCCATAGCGGAATCGCAATAAACCACAGCGCAGCCGCAGGCGGAAGCGGATGCTCCCCGCTCTGCGTCACACGAATAGTGCCCCAGGCCTGTCGGCGCGCCGACGTGCTGCGCGATTTGCTACAGCATTACTCCAGCGTCAAGACGGTGCGTCTGTGCCTGCAATTTGGACGCGAACTCTCCCTGCCCTGAGCCGCGAAGCTGGACCCCGCACAACTGCCCACCGGCAGCGCCCGCGCCTGGGTGTCCCGCTTGGCCGATGGGCTGCTGGTGCTCAAGCCATGAACCAGACATATCTCGATACCGCATGTCTGCCAAGCCAAGTCGCCCCACTTATTGCAGGTGGTACATTCGCGCTCAAGGGTGCGCGGTACTGCGTTGGACTGTGACAGCATACGATGGACGATGCGATTGCCGGAGCACCGGCCCAATACGTACCACGCTTGAAGCGTTTGACTTCCGTTCTCGACGTGTATAATATTTTATACAAAGTTAAGTGATGAGCGACGAAAAAGAGATTCGCTGGATGGGCTCCGCCTACGACGACTTGTTGGCATTCCCGGACGACCCACGTCGCTCTGCTGGTTTCCAACTGGGCAAGGTCCAGGTTGGGTTGGACCCGGACGACTGGAAGCCGTTCGATGATGTCGGGGCCGGCACCAAGGAAATCCGCATTCGGGAAACCAGCGGCGCCTATCGAGTGATGTACGTCGCCAAGTTCGAGGAAGCCGTATATGTCTTGCACTGCTTCCAGAAGAAGACGCAGGCAACCAGCAAGCTGGACAAGGGCATTGCCGAGGCGCGCTACCGCGCCGTGGTCAACGCGAGAAAGGCACAGAAATGAAGATCGACACCGAAATCCGCCATGTAACGAAGCCGGGAGCGAACCTCTTCCTGGAGCTTGGCTTTGCGCCCGCTGAGGCCAAACGCTTGCAGGCAGCCTCTCGCAAGCAGATCAACGACACCCAATTGCTGAAGCAGCAGTTGATGGACGAGCTGTCCACCTGGATTGCCGAGCATCACCTGAAGCAAGCCGAAGCGGCCGAGATCCTGATGGTCTCGCGTCCGCGCGTGTCCGACGTGGTGAATAAGAAAACGGCCAAGTTCACCATTGACACGCTGGTGGAAATGCTCAGTCGCGTCGGCAAACCGGTCAAGCTGGCCATCGGTTGACGCGCTGGACGACTGACCTCTTCCATCAATTCCCATACCAGCGGCGGTAAGCCTCAATCCATTCCGCCCCCTCTGGCAGCGAATCAGGCATCGGCAGATCGAGGATTGGGATTGCCTGAGTTAATTGTCGATGCACGCAAATAGCGACAATTTGGTCGCGCCCGGTGATATCGACCTTAGCCACTGCCACTTCCTGCCCAAGCACCTGTGTCATGAATGGAAGGGAGAGATTCTCTTCGATCATGGCGAAGAACCCGCCAGCCTGCTCCGATTCGTTGTAGGCGTCGGTGGTCGCCTCCTCGATGAGTTGACCCAGGTAATTCGCGGTGAACTTCGTCGTCTTTTTCGTTTTCATCATCGCGCAGACTACTTCCAGAGACCCGCATCGGCGAGGCGCCGAACCAGAGCGCCGCGTTTTCCATGCCGGGCCATGAACTGAACCAATTGTCGGTCGAAGTCGGCTCGGGCCGCGCAAAGCGCATAGGCTTCGGATAGATCGACGAGCGCGCGCTTGACCTTGTCGTAGGCGGAAGCGATGCCACGTTCAGCCAGTTTGTCGGCAGCCTGCCAGCATGGGTCGAAATCGGCCGCCAGCGTGCGCAGGTAGGTTTCCCGCTTGGCCTGCCGTTCGGCCTCAGCCTTTTTGCGTTGTACCGCTTCCTGTCTTTTTCTCGTTTTGGCAGCGGATGCCGACAGTTTATGAAGTTCCGCGACGGTGCGCCGCCGCGTTTCCTGTTTTGCATCCGACCGTTGTTCGCGCTGCCAGGCCAGAAAACATAATTTCAGCTCACGCTCGGCCTGCTGCGCATTCCCGGTCAGCAGCAGTTTGAGCGTCGCGGTTTTCTCTGCCGCGGGAAGCGCGGCGATCCAGGCATCCATTTCCGCGTCATTCTTACCGTCGTCCGCCGAATCGTGCTGGTCTGAGAGTCCGGCGGCGGCCAGCAGATCCTCATCGATTTCCAGAAATTCCGCCAGCGATTGCTGGGCAGCGGTCAGCCGGGAAAGTCCGGGCGGCGGTTGGGGCTCGGTGGCCTTTTCGTCAACTTCGCCGGCGCTCACGCCGGCCAGCCAGCCGAGATACAGCGGACGCATGTCGCCACGCAGCAGTTCGTCACGCAATGGCGCCAGCCTGCCCATCCAGCCTCGTCCATCCTCTTCGGCAAAGCGATCGTAGTTGTCGCTCTCGTTCAGTTCCCATCCAAGCAACCAATGTGTCTTCGTCTGCTCAACCGAAAAAACGGTTTTGGTTTTGAAGACCCGGAAGGTCCCGACATCGAAAGCACTTTTCGGCACCCGCAGGTACAAAAGGCAAGTGCACCAGTTAGCCACATAGACGTGAGCATCAAAGTAATGTCGCATCCAGTCGGCGGGATCGCCCTTGAGATTGCCCCACTGGTATTCATTGACGAAGCGGGTCGGAGTAATGCAGGCGCGAGACGAGCGCGCGCGCAGTTCCACCATCTGCTTCGGGGTCAGTGGCTCGTCAATGGCGACGAATTCGTAGTACTGGTATTCGCTCATCACGATTCACTTTCTGCGAAATGAAGCTATTTCCATTTCCGGGCATATTTATCCCAGATTATCCATTAGCAATTTTTCGTGATTTTGAGGCAAGCTGGGAGCCTTCGCCTCGGCGCTGAGGTGAGGTCGGCTCTAATGGATACCATTAGAGAAAGCCATTTTGGATCAGGTGGATAGGTAATGGTCATGGCGGGTTCAGTGTTACACGGGGAAGGGTTTGCGGTCAGCTTCAGCAACCGCGAGGTAACCGCATGGGGCGGTCTGGCGCTGTTCAAGCAGATGCTCGACAGCATGGCGTTCCGGGAGGCGGCGGCGCACTGGGGATTGCCCGAGCCGAAGTCGAACCGGGGCTATGAACCGCTGCAGTTGATCGAGCAGTTCATCGTCTCCATCTGGTGTGGCGCCTGCCGCTTCGCGCATGCTGAAACGGTGCGCATGGACAGTACGCTGGTACGACTGTTTGGCTGGACGAAGGCGGCCGGCCACAAGGCCATCATGCGCTTGTTCGCCCGCTTCGACATGCTGACCAACGAACGGGTGCAGGCCGAGGTCTATCGCTGGTTCTTCGGCAAGATCAGCGGATTGAGGCAGGTGACGCTGGACGTGGATTCCACGGTCATCACCCGCAACGGCGACCAGGAAGGGGCCGCGCGCGGCTACAACCCCAACCGGCACGGCCGGGCCAGTCATCATCCTTTGCTGGCGTTTGTCGCCGAAGCGCGGATGGTGGCCAATTTCTGGCTGCGGCCGGGCAATGCGCACAGCGCCAACAACATCCTGCAATTTCTCGAATCGACCCTGCACCACCTGGGTGACAAGGCGGTCGGTCTGCTGCGCGCCGACAGCGGTTTCTTCGACGAGGCTATCCTGGCGGCCCTGGAAGGCAAGCGCATTCCCTACATCGTCGCCGCCCGGCTGACCCAGCCGTTGCAACGGACGGTCTATCAGGCCACCGGCTGGTGGGCTCTGGAGGCGGGGCTGGAACTGGCCGAGCTGCGTTACCGGGCGACCGGGTGGGAGACTGAACGGCGGCTTATCGTGGTACGTCAGTCGGTCAGGCGCAAGACGGCGCCGGGCAAGACGCTGTCGCTGTTTGCGGAGGACCCGGACATTCAGGGCTGGCGCTATGGCGCCTTCGTGACCAGTCTCGAGCTGCCGATGGTGGAGGTCTGGCGTACCTACCGGGGAAGAGCTGATTGCGAGAACCGAATCAAGGAGCTGAAGGCGGATTTCGGCCTGGACGCGTTCAACATGCGGGACTTCTGGGCCACCGAAGCGGCCTTGGGCTTTGCCATGCTGGCCTACAACCTGATGAGCCTGTTTCGGCAGGCCGTCTTGCGCTCCCGGATCCAGCATACGCTGTCCACCCTGCATGGTCTGGTGCTGGCCATCGGCGGTTCGTGGCACCAGGACGCCGGCCAGAACCGCCTGATGCTCTCCGTACCCCGTCGCAAACGCGCCTGGTTCGCCGGACTCTGGGCCAACGCTTCCGCTCCACCTGTCATTCATGGGCTGCAAAATGGCTAATGGACAATCTGGGATGAAAATGCATTCTGAAGATTCAGCCTCCTTTGAATTAAGGGCCGTCGTGCTGATCGGGTTAACACTACTCGCGGGGACGGTTATCCGATTTTCCGCAGGTTTGACCTGGCTCGACCAGCATCGTATGGGCCAGATTGTCTCGTTAGTGGTCACGGCCTTGGCTGTCACCACGATATGGCGCAGGGCATTGTTGACCCAACTGACCCGTTTGCCGATATCGATTCGTTGGGCGCTTGGCGCTGCCTTCGTACTTGGCAGTGTGTCGGCTGGGTTGTCCACCTATCCGCGCTTAGGCAGCCTGGAGTGGGCAACGTTTTTGCTGCTGCTGGGTTTGGTGCTTGTGCTGGCTGACCAGGCGCGCAAGGCCGATGTTGATTTCGACCAGTTGGCCATGCGCCTGTTGGTGGCATTGGCAATATTGATTTCATTGAAGATCATGATCATCTACATGGCCGCCATCATCGAAGGGGTACGGCTCAATACGATTGAGCTATTTGGGGGCACGTTCTCCAATCGCCGCTCGTTCGGGCAAGTGGCCAGCATGGCGATACCCTTGTTAGCCTATCCCCTGTTGAC
>JAWOJD010000015.1:0-3838 GCA_046484355.1 Thiobacillus sp. | reverse complement strand
GAGGGACGCGACCTGGATATCGAGGCGCGAACCCGATTGCGGCAGGAACAGGCGCAGCCGCAGCTTCAATCCCTGCATGACTGGTTGCTGCGCACGCGCGTCAATGTAGCCAATGGGGGTGGGACGGCGAAGGCCATCGACTACAGCTTGAAGCGTTGGCCAGCGTTGCGTCGCTATGCCACGGACGGGCGTCTGCCGATCGACAACAATCCGGTGGAGAATACGATTCGGCCCATCGCCATCGGCAAGAAGAACTGGCTCTTCGCCGGGTCCGAGCGCGCCGGCAAACGGGCTGCTGCGATCCAGAGTTTGCTCGCCACCGCAACGCTCAACGGCCTTGATCCCGCAGCCTGGCTGCGCGACACCCTGGAGAAACTGCCTACCTGTCTAAACAGCCAGATCGATTCGCTGTTGCCACTCCGTAACGAAGCTCTACCCCAAACCTCTTCGTAAGCAAACGTGGGCGGGCTGGGCGCTTACACTTGGATACCTGCCTTTGAATCTTTGAGGGATCGACCGACAGCATAGGGGTCGAAAGTGTGAGTAGCGCTTTTCGGTAAGCAGCCGTACCGATTTATCGCCGCTGATTTTTCGTAGGCAATGGTCGAACGGCAGCAATGCGAAGTCGAGCGGCCGCCCAAGTGGCAACCTTTCAATGACCGTTCAGGCCGAACAAGAGGCGGTAGCCCCTCTTAGCCTGAACATCCGTTCATGGCGTTCGAACACATCTGGTTATTGGTAATCATGACCGTCGTTCCGATTGGTCATGTTGTCGTACACATTGGGCATTAGGACTGGAATACGCAAATTTCCTCATCCGGATAAAGTTCATCCCAGATTTTTTTGGGGGCCAGGACATCGCCAACCTTGTGGTATTCAGCTTCACTTGCAAGCTTAAAATGGCCCATAAAGTTCAACCCAATTGCAGTAATTGGCGTATGCCGTACCAGCGTCAATATGCCTACAGCAAGATC
The DNA here is from genome assembly GCA_046484355.1 of Thiobacillus sp. Classification (GTDB taxonomy): domain Bacteria; phylum Pseudomonadota; class Gammaproteobacteria; order Burkholderiales; family Thiobacillaceae; genus Thiobacillus. The sequence continues at coordinate 2,864 of JAWOJD010000015.1, read as the reverse complement.
CATAAACGCGGGAGAGAGCGCGCCCTTACTGGTAAGTGAAAATTGGTTCTCAAGTACCTGAACTGCGAACCATTCTGTCTCAAATACAGAGACCTGATGCGATGCAATGAAGGATGGCCCCTGGCGCGCGGCTTCGGCATCTTGGGAACCCAATAGCCCATTTCTCTCCAGCCAATCGGGAGAGAAGATGGGCTAATGGATAATTTGGGATAAATAGGGCTTCATGAATAGGGTTTCAGATTCAACGTGCGCTGAATTCTCTCGCGCACGACATCAGGCACGCCGGCCGTTTCCGCAAACGATGGCCATTTCGCTACCGTCGCCTGCACCTCGGCAAGGATTTTCGCAGCGCGACCCCGTTTCATCGATGCTGTCTTTGCGCAGGCTTTGAAGTCCTCCAGCGTGAAATTGTCGCGTTTTCCGTTCATCGTCATCTGATGGCTCGCCGTCCACGCACCCGAAGGATTAAAGCTGTAGGTCATATCAAAGGCTGGCGATAGCGACCACTCTCCGGCCTTGTTCATCAGGAAGGCAATATTCTTCACGTGGTCATCCTGATTGCGGGCCACGATGTTAAACGCCATGCGCCGGAACAGTTGCTCGATGGCCTGCATGGGCAACTGCAGTTGCCGCATCGCCAGCAAGGCCTGCTCGTAGCTATAAGCGCCCGCCATATTGAAATCGTAGTGCGCCAGCGCGCAGAGTGACTGCATGTGAAGTTTTTCGCCGGTAGCCAAACGATCAAAGCGCCGCGTCATGAAATGCGACCGGCCATTCTCCTCAAACAACCGGCATTCACTCATATCAATTCCGCATTCAAGCGCCATCAGGTAATACGCATACTCGATCACCCCGTAGCCTTTTGGGTCTTCCTGCTCCTTGTCCTTGTTGCCACTGACGCCGTCAAATTTCAGTAGCCAGTATTCAAACCCCTCGCCGGCTGTGACCTGGCCAGACCGCACTTCATTGGTTTTTGGGTTCCATGCGATGACCGCCTTCGCCCTCGCGCCACCGGCGGAGGTGCCCACGCGCAGAATATCCCTTAGCGCATCTTCGCTGCCTTCAGCCGCAAAAGACGCCTGCAGGTTATTCCGGTGGGTCAATACCTCCGATGCAAGCTCAACCAACTTGCTGACCTCAATGTGTGTTGTCTGCTTTGCTCTGGGGCCGATGGCGGGGGCAAATTCCAGCGCGCCCATGCCGCGTTCACCGGTATAGCAAAGCCGCTCAACCGCGTTGAAGGAATTCGGTTGCCGCCCCTGCGATGCCAGCCAGGCATCAATCAGCGCGTTGCCAAATTTGTCGGGCAGCGAGTCGGCCAGCAGGCCGGGCAGCCCGTGAAAAGTCGGACGAGACAGCTCGGGGAAGCGATACACGCGCTGGGAAAGCGGCATCACAATCGGCGCGACCTGAATGCCGCTTTGCGCGAATGCCGCATCGTATTCAAAGCTGGCCACGTCCTCCCCGTCCTGCAGCGAGACCGCGCCAATGGTTTTACCCCACAGCCTGACTTCGGCAAGCGTGCTCATGGTTTCTCATCCCAGTGCCATGGCTTGCCAGGCGCCTTTGCTGCACGTTTACCCGAAGCCCGTTGCCGGACTTTGCCCTTTTGCTTCAACAAATCCATCGGTCTGGGCCCGGACTCTGGAATCAGGCCATCCAGCCCGGTTGCGGCGTCCAGTACCCGCAGCACACGAACCAAAGTGCCCAGCTGTGACGTTTGCCCATCCTCCATGCGTTCGAGCGTACGCTTGGCGATACCAGCCTGTTCGGCCACGGCCGCCTGGGTCAACTGCATTTCAACCCGACGACCGGCAATCCGTGCGCCCAATTCGGCCAGCACGGCATCATCTGTGAGTAGGGCTGTGATTTTCATAGTCGTTATATATTGCGAATATATCGGTTAAATTGCTATATATCGTCAGTTATTGCGATATATATCTTGATAATTGCATTTAGTCAAGTCGCTATAAATAGCGAGATAATGGTTTTGATCGTACTTAGTCGCAATATATTACGATATATACTTCCTGCTTAATGATCTCACCCCGGTTGCCGCAGATGTCGGTGTGGAGATGGCGGAACTGCCCGTGCAAGACGCCCGGGGCTTCCAAACCTCGATGTCTTCGCGGCGATAACGGAGTAGCCGTCCAACTTTGATCGGGGCGGGAAATCCTGCTGGTGCTGGTTTGCGGCCATAGGCCCAGTTTTCGATGGTTGCCGGGCTTAGTTTGATTAATTTTGCGACATCATCGATGTCGAGCAATAGAGAGAGCATCTGCGTGCCTCCAGTGAGGACGCAGCCCAGGCTATGAAAATACTGGATTGTTTGCGCGCGCCAGTGGATGCGCCAAGGGTGGGCTGCTACGCCCTAAGCCGCATCACGCGCGGCTAAACCTATTGGGGCGGAAGAGCTTGTTGGCCAGAGTGGCCTTGGGAATCCCCAGTTTGCCGTAAGCAATGCCAAGAGAGTGAGCGGTATAGCGGTTTGACTTCTGACCGAGCAGGCGGAACATGTTGACAGCAGCCTGCGCCAACGACCGCCCCTCTGCCCACCCCTGTCGGAGCAGCCAATTGAATGCATGGGATGATGCACAAATTTTCCTGGCGGCGCGTCTCGCCATCCATCATATGAGGGCAAACGCGATCACCATTCCTGCCGCTCCAGCAAAAGCAATCGCACCAAAGCAAGATGCACAGAAAGTCAAACAGACGGCGTTGAGCGTCCAAACGCTCCGAACCTCTTTTTGTCCGGAATCGCCAACAAAATATAGAGCCAGATTGTCTATGTCGTAGCCAAGCATGGCCTGACTATGGCCGCACTCGCCAGTGCCTGTCAAGCAATCACAGGCACAAATTCGCCG
>JAWOJD010000103.1:0-11508 GCA_046484355.1 Thiobacillus sp. | reverse complement strand
CTCGTAGCGCATCACCATGTACACGGTATCGTTGGCGCGGAAGAAATTGGTCACGCGGATGACATTGGGGTGATTGATGCGCGCCAGTGCTCGCCCTTCCTCGAAAAAGCATTTCAGGCCATGGCGAAAGATGTTGTTGTTCTCGGTCGAGCTTGCCTGTACCAGCACCGAGCCTTCCGTACGCAGCACCAGCGCGCCCGGCAGGTACTCCTTGATCGCCACGGGCTGATTGTCATGGCCATGTGCCAGATACACCAGGCTGAACCCGCCCCCACCAATCTTGCGTACGATGGTGTAATCATTCAGCTTGTATCCGTTTGGCAGCGCTTGATTGGGTTGAGTCACCATAGTCGAACGTCTATTATCTTTGTCTATTAGGTCAGCCAAGCTGGGAATAGCCAACACCAGCCCTGCGCCAGCAATCCATAACCTGTCCACATACCACTCATGACCGCCAGCATGACCGGGTTCGCCACCCGCAGCCTCAATCTCGATCACGCCAGCGTCAGCATCGACCTGCGCAGCGTCAATCAGCGCTTTCTTGAACTGCATTTCCGGCTGGCCGACGAGTTCCGCTCGCTGGAGCCGCATCTGCGCGAACTGATCAACCAGCGCCTCACACGCGGCAAGGTGGAGTGTCGAATCAGCCTGACGCCGCTTCCGGCTGGCTTGCAGGATAACGGCCTGAACCCGGCCATTCTTGAGCGCCTGGCGCACTGGCAGGGCGACGTCCTGGCGCGGCTGCCGGATAGCGTGCCGCTCAGTGTCAACGACATCCTGCGCTGGCCGGGCTCCGTGCAACCCCCCTCGCTGTCCCAGGATGTCCTGAATTCAGCGACACTGGCCGAGGTGAAAGCTGCGCTGGAGGAGCTGGTGGACAGCCGCCAGCGCGAGGGCGACAAACTCAGGCAGCACATCCTCGACCGGCTCGGCGCGGCCGAAGCCCAGGTAGACAGCCTGCGTCCCCTGCTGCCGGCGCTGATCGCCGCGCAACGCGACAGGCTGGCGGAACGTCTCCGCGAGGCGCTGGGCGAAGCCGGACACGAGCGATTGGCGCAGGAAGTCGCGCTGGCGGCGCAAAAAGCCGATATCGACGAAGAGCTTTCCCGGCTTGCCACCCATTTTTCCGAGGTGCGCCGCGTGCTCGACCAGCCGGGCGCCGTCGGCAAGCGGCTTGATTTCCTGATGCAGGAACTCCACCGTGAAGCCAACACCCTCGGCACCAAGTCGGTGGCCGTGGAAACCTCGCGCGTATCGCTGGAACTCAAGGTCCTGATCGAGCAGATGCGCGAACAGGTCCAGAATATTCAATAACAGGACTCAGACATGACCAAGACCTCCCCCTCCAGCCAAGGCGTGTTGTATATCGTCAGCGCCCCTTCCGGTGCCGGCAAGACCAGCCTGGTCAAGGCCCTGCTCAAGGCGGATCCCGGCATCCGCCTGTCAGTGTCATACACCACGCGCGCACCGCGCCCAGGTGAAAGCGATGGGCGCGACTACCATTTCGTCAGCCGGGAACACTTCGAGTCGATGCTGGCAGAAGGCGAGTTTCTCGAGCATGCCGAGGTGTACGGCAACTTTTATGGCACCTCGAAGGGCAGCATTGCCCGCGACCTCGATGCAGGCCGGGACATCCTGCTGGAAATCGACTGGCAGGGGGCGGCGCAGGTGACGCAGCATTTCCCGCAAGCGGCATCGATTTACATTTTGCCGCCTTCGTTCAATGCTCTGCGCACCCGCCTCAAGGGGCGGGGCCAGGACAGCGAGGATGTGATCGAGGGGCGTCTGGCAGCCGCCGCACATGACGTCGCTCATGCCGATGCGTTCGACTATATAATTGTCAATGATGATTTCGACCATGCCCTGCAGGACCTGATCGCCATCACCCGCAGCATTCGCCTCGAAGCCACGCGCCAACTGGACCGGCATGTTGAGTTGTTCGAGGAATTCAGACGTATTTAACCAGCCCCCGAATTCAGGAGCCCTCCATGGCACGCATTACCGTTGATGACTGCATCCACATGTTTCCCAACCGTTTCGAGTTGACCCTCGCCGTGACCTACCGCGCACGCCAGCTGGCGCAGGGTTCGCAGCCCATGGTCGAGTCGAAGGACAAGCCCATCGTCACCGCGCTCCGTGAAATCGCAGCTGGCAAGGTCGGCCGTGAAATTCTCAACAGGGGTCGCGCCTGAGCCCACGCTCCGTTTCTGCATCGATTGCCGCGAAGGGTGCTCATAGATGACCCACGCGTTTGATTCATTGCGCCCTTCGCTGACCTACCTGCAACCAGAAGAAATCAGCTCCATCGAGGAAGCCTACGAATTCAGCCGTAGCGCGCACGAGGGACAATTCCGCAAAAGCGGCGAGCCCTATATTTCCCACCCCCTCGCCGTCGCCGGCATCCTGGCTGGCTGGCACCTCGATGTCCAGACCCTGACCGCAGCACTGCTCCACGACGTGGTCGAAGACACCCCGGCGACTGCAGGCGAGATCGAGGAACGATTCGGCAAGCCCGTTGCCCTGCTGGTCGAGGGGGTATCCAAGCTCGACAAACTGTCCTTTGCATCCGAGCAGTGCGCGCAGGCGGAAAACTTCCGAAAAATGCTGCTGGCGATGGCGCAGGACGTGCGGGTAATCCTGGTCAAGCTGGCCGACCGGCTGCACAACATGCACACCATGGGTGCGATGCCCGCCGAAAAGCGCCACCGCATTGCGACCGAAACGCTGGAGATCTACGCGCCGATTGCCAACCGGCTGGGCCTGCATACGGTGTATCAGGAGCTGGAAGACCTGGGATTTCACTACAGCCACCCCAACCGCTACCAGGTGCTGGAAAAGGCGGTCAAGGCTGCGCGCGGCAACCGCCGCGAACTCGTCGAGAAGGTCAAGATCGCATTGCAGGAAAAGCTGGTGCAAGCCGGAATCGACGCCACCATCACCGGGCGCGAGAAACACCTCTACAGCCTCTATCGCAAGATGCAGGAAAAGAACCTGGCCTTCTCCGAGGTGTTCGATATCTATGGCTTCCGGGTGGTGGTGCGGGATCAGCCTAGCTGCTATCTGGCACTGGGCGCGCTGCATGCACTTTACAAGCCCATTCCTGGCAAGTTCAAGGACTACATCGCCATCCCCAAGGCGAATGGCTATCAGTCGCTGCATTCAATTTTGTTTGGTCCCAACGGCACGCCGATCGAGGTGCAGATCCGCACCACCGACATGAGCCGGCTGGCTGAATCGGGCGTCGCTTCGCACTGGATGTACAAATCGGCCGACGCTGCGCTGAATGACGTGCAGACGCGCACCCACCGCTGGCTGCAATCGCTGCTCGACATCCAGGCCGACCACGGGGACTCGGCCGAGTTTCTCGAACATATCAAGGTCGACCTGTTCCCGGACGAGGTTTACGTTTTCACGCCCAAAGGCAAGATCATGGCCCTGCCGCGCGGCGCCACTGCGGTCGATTTCGCATTCGCGGTCCACACCGACGTCGGCCACCGGTGCATCGCCATCAAGATCAATTATGATCTGATGCCGCTTCGCACCCAGCTACGCAACGGCGATCACGTCGAGGTGCTGACTGCTTCCAACGCCAGTCCCAACGCGGCATGGCTGAACTTCGTGGTGACGGGCAAGGCGCGCTCGCATATCCGCAACTATCTGCGCAATACCCGGGTGACCGAAGCGGCGGCGCTGGGCGAGCGTCTCCTTCGGAGCGCCATCAAGACCCTGAATCCAGAAGCCGTCGAACCCGACTCGGAAGTGTGGTCGCGTATCGTCAAGGATTATGGCCTGCAGACCCGACAGGACTTGTTCGCCGAGATTGGCCTGGGACGAAAACTCCCGCTGGTAGTGGCGCATCAACTGCTTCACGTGCAGGGCGAAAAAACCGGCAGTCAGGCGCATCCCAACGCCATCAGCATCCACGGCACCGAAGGGATCGCGGTCGAGTTGGCCCAGTGCTGCCATCCCATCCCCGGCGACCCCATTCTCGGCTTTATCCACAAGGATCGCGGCCTGATCATTCACACTCATGACTGCGCGTCGATCCGCAATTTCCGCGCCGATCCTGACAAATGGCTGGACGTCGAATGGGAGGCCGAGGCCGGCCGTATGTTCGACGTCCTCATCAAGGTTGTCGTCGGCAACCAGCGCGGCGTGCTGGCCAAGGTGGCGGCAGCCATTGCCGAGCATGGCTCCAACATCGGCAACGTCTCGATGGAAGAAGAGGATGGCAGCCCGTATACCATCTTGTTCTTCACCGTCCAGGTCGAAAACCGCATGCACCTTGCACGCGTGATGCGCGGCCTGCGCATGTTGCAAGAAGTGGTGCGCATTTTCCGGATCAAGGGCAAAAAAGACGGACGCGCGGCCCAGGTCCAGTAAGTCTCCAGTCATCACGCACCAGGAATCAGCCAGCATGAATAAAACCATCATCCAGACCGCCGACGCCCCCGCAGCAATCGGGACCTATTCCCAGGCAGTGCGGGTCGACCACACCGTGTATCTGTCCGGGCAAATCGGCCTGGATCCCGCTTCCATGCAGATGGTCGATGGCATCGAAGCGCAAATCCATCAGGTATTCAAGAACCTGTCGGCCGTGGCGACGGCTACGGGTGGGTCCCTCGCCGACGTGGTGAAATTGAACGTGTTCCTGACAGACCTCGGCCACTTCCCCAAGGTCAACGAGATCATGGCGGGCTATTTCAGTCAGCCTTACCCGGCCCGGGCCGCCGTCGGTGTGGCCGCGTTGCCCCGCAATGCACTGGTCGAAGCTGACGCGGTGATGGTGCTCGGATAAACCATGTGAAGGCGGCATCGCCGTTTTCCTTTCCTGTCAGCCCGGCGCTCGCCGCCAAACTTGCCAAGTTGGGGCTGAATCGCGACGCCGACCTGGTGCTGCACCTGCCCCTGCGCTGGGAAGATGAAACCCGCATCACGCCGATCCGCGATCTGCTGCCCGGACAGTCTGCCCAGATCCAGGCAGTGGTCCGTGAAGCCAGCGTCGCGTACCGCCCGCGCCGCATGCTGACCGTCACGGTGGAAGACGCCAGCGGCGTGCTCGGGCTGCGTTTCCTGCACTTTTATCCCAGCCATCTCAAACTGTTTCAGCCGGGCGAAAGCTTTCGCTTCAATGGTGACGTCCGTGGCGGTTTTCTCGGACTGGAAATGGTGCATCCACGCTTCATCAAGGCAGACGACAGCACTCCTTTGCCAACCCAGCTCACGCCGGTGTACCCCACGACTGCCGGGCTGGGCCAGGCCATGCTGCGCAAACTGGTGACGCGTGCGCTGACCGCACCAATCACCGACACCCTGCCCGCCGACTGGCTGACCGCGCTTCATCTGCCCGAACTCGAAGCCAGCATCCGTCTCCTGCACCAGCCACCCCTCGACAGCACGTTGGCAGAACTCGAGTCACGCCGTCATCCTGCATGGCAGCGGCTGGCATTTGATGAGTTGCTGGCGCAGCAATTGTCCCTGGCGACAGCGCGCAAACAACGGACAAGCCATTGCACCACCCCCCTTCCCGCGCAGCGGCGGCTCACCACCCGCTTCATCCAGTTGCTGCCGTTTGAGCTGACCCTCGCACAAACGCGCACCTGGAATGAAATCAGCAGCGACCTGGCGCAGCCCCACCCGATGCGCCGCCTGCTGCAGGGCGATGTTGGCAGCGGCAAAACCGTGGTGGCTGCACTCGCCTGCCTGCAGGCGGTCGAGAACGGGCTACAGGCCGCGTTCATGGCACCGACCGAGATTCTTGCCGAGCAGCACTATCGTAAGCTGGCGACGCCCTTGTCCGCACTCGGCGTGCGCTGTGCCTGGGTTTCCGGCAGTCAGAAAAAATCCGAGCGGAGTGCAGCGTGGCTGGCGATTGCTGCGGGCGATATCGACCTTGCATTCGGCACCCACGCGCTGTTTCAGGAGAACGGCAGCTTTGCCCGGCTCGGCCTGGCGGTGGTCGACGAGCAGCACCGGTTTGGCGTCGGACAGCGGTTGGCGCTCATGCAAAAGGGCATCGAACCACATCAGTTGATGATGAGCGCGACGCCGATTCCGCGCACGCTGGCGATGAGCTTTTTTGCCGACCTCGACGTTTCGACGATTGACGAATTGCCGCCTGGGCGCACGCCCATCGTGACCAAGCTGGTCAGCGCCGCCCGTCGGGACGATGTGCTGCTGCGCGTGCGCGATGCCTGTCTTGCCCGCGGCCAGGCCTACTGGGTCTGCCCGCTGATCGAGGAGTCCGAAAAGCTGCAACTCCAAACGGCACAGGATACCTACGCAAGCTTGGTCGCACTCCTGCCGGAACTGCGCATCGGGCTGGTGCATGGACGGCTGAAGCCGGATGAAAAGCAGGCCGTGATGGCGGCTTTTCAATCCCATGAAATTGATTTGCTGGTTGCCACCACTGTCATCGAAGTCGGGGTGGACGTGGCCAACGCCGCGTTGATGGTGATCGAACACGCAGAACGCATGGGCCTGGCCCAGCTACACCAGCTTAGGGGGCGCGTCGGACGCGGCAGCCGTGAATCCGTCTGCGTGCTGTTGTATCAAACACCCGTATCGGAACTCGCCCGCGAACGCCTCAAGGTGATTTTCGAACACACGGACGGCTTTGAAATTGCGCGACAGGATTTGCTGCTGCGGGGGCCAGGTGAGCTGCTCGGCCATCGCCAGAGCGGCGTGCCCATGCTGCGCTTCGCCGATCTTGAACGCGATGTCGCCCTGCTGGAAGCCGCCCGTGATCTGGCACAACGCTGCCTGGCCAGCCATCCCGACATCGCCACCCGCCATCTGGAACGCTGGATCGGCCCGCGTCAATCGCTCTCCACCATTTAGAAGGCTCCGAGCTGCGGCATAATGCGTTCTTCCCGATTCTAGAACGGTACGCCGTGCACAACTCCCGGCAGGGCTGGCTAGCCCATCCGCATTCGCTCCAACGGTCGCTGCGTCCATGGCTCATCGACCGCGGCTCACTGACCCAGCGCCTGAAAGCGCGTTGCGCCGCTTTTCGGGTGGTGCCGCTGGCAACCGGGCTTGCACGCCCCAATGCCGATGAACACGCCATCCTTGACCTGGCTCCCGGGACACGCGCCTATGTGCGCGAAGTGCTGCTGCTGTGTGACGGCATCCCCGTGGTATTTGCCCATAGCGTCTTGCCGCTTGCCGGTTTGCGCGGCGGCTGGAACGGCATCACCCAGCTGGGCAGCCGTCCACTGGGCGAAGCCCTGTTCAGCGACCACCGTATCCACCGCCAGCCACTGGCCTTCAGCCACCTGAACCGCGGTCACCCCCTGTTTCAAACGATAGAACGACAGCACCCGCTGAGCGTGAATGACCTGTGGGGGCGCCGCTCGGTGTTTCGCCTCAACCAGCACCCGCTGCTGGTCACGGAAGTCTTCCTGCCTGCAATCAATGCACTATGACCCTGATCGAACGCCTGACCTATTACGAAAAACTGATGCGGCTGGACAAGCCGATCGGCATTCTGCTGCTGCTGTGGCCCACACTCTGGGGGCAGTGGCTTGCCAGCAACGGCCAGCCGGATTGGCGGATCCTGTGGATATTCATCATGGGCGTGATACTGATGCGCTCTGCAGGGTGCGTCATCAACGACTACGCCGATCGCAACATCGACCCGCATGTCGCACGCACCCGTGAACGGCCGCTGGCCGCTGGCAAGGTCTCGACCAAGGAGGCCCTGCTGCTGGCAGCGGGTTTGGCACTGTTGGCATTTCTGCTGATTCTGCCGCTCAACGCGCTGGTGCTTCAGTTGTCGGTCATCGCGCTGTTCCTGGCTGCCAGCTACCCGTTTACCAAGCGCTTCTTTGCCATTCCCCAGGCCTATCTCGGCATTGCGTTCGGCTTTGGCATCCCGATGAGCTATGCCGCGCTGAGGGGCTCGGTTCCGCTGGAAGCGTGGATTCTGCTCGCGGCCAACACCTTCTGGGCGATTGCCTACGATACGCAATACGCCATGGTCGACCGCGCGGACGACCTCAAAATCGGCATCAAGACCTCGGCGATCACCTTTGGCCGCTTCGATCTGGCTGCCATTGCGATGTGCTATGCGATCACGCTGGGGCTGCTTGCGTGGGTCGGACTGCAACGGGAAATGGGCGTGGCGTTCTTTGGCGGGCTGGGCGTGGCGGCGGCTATCGCGCTGTACCACATGCGGCTGATCCGTCACCGCGACCCCCAGCAATGCTTTCGCGCCTTTCTGCACAACACCTGGCTGGGCGCCGCCGTGTTTGGCGGCATCGCGCTCCACTTCCTGCTGCGCAGCCTATGAGGGGCAGGCTATCCGCGATTGCCGGCTATTCGGGTAGGGCTGTTTGATTTCACCCAGGCTTTTCAACGCATCGAGGTCATCGCTGCGAATCACGAAATAAAAATCGGTTCCCTGACGCGGAAGCAGCTCGACACGGGTACCCAGTACGCCTTTTGCCTCGATCTCGCTGACGCGGCGACGGGCAGACTCTGCGTTAGCATACAGCCCCAACGAGATGGCATTCCGCCATGGAGCGTCACTCACCAGAAACGCATCCTTGAAGCCGGCAGCCAGCAACTCGCTCAATTTTGCGGAGGCCGAATCCGTGCTTGGCAACGGCGGGAAAATCACCCAATGCCGGGTGCTCACAGGCATCTCGGTAAAGGACATCACCTGCTCACCCGTCATATTCTTGAGCTGGTCGCGCACGCGCTCAAATTCTTCCCGGTTCAGTCCTCGCCATTCAACGCACAAGGACGTTTCCGTGGTGCCTTCCAGCAGTTGGCCCTCGCTCGCTGCCTGACCAGACTGGCCACGCAGGCTGAGACGATCCACATTGATGGGCGCGGTCTGTTCCGATGCAGCCTGCGGCCAATAGTCTCTTCCAACGAAAAATCCTGCCACGGCAACGTTGGCCGCCAGCAAGAGCCATGTCATCCATTTCATCCTGCGCCCCCCCTCCTCGCCACCCGGTCTATGCCCTCCAGCACCAGGGCCGGCACATGTTCAACCGATACGGTCAGATGCGGCAACAGCATGTCTGCGTCACCGCCCGTCATAAAACAACACGGCGTCACTTCAGCCGTCTCTGCCAATTGAATATGCTGCTTATGAATGGCGCCACACAGTGCGGCAATGATTCCACTGTGCACCGCATCCTCAGTGGTGCGCGGGAACGCCGTCCAGGTGCCAGCCACCTCCATAACGCGAGCAGTTCCCTGCTGCAACGCCTGCCGCATCATGGCGACGCCGGGCACAATCAACCCACCCAGAAACGTGCCTTCCGCAGACAAGGCGTCCACTGTCATCGCTGTCCCGACTGACACCACCAGTGCTGGCGCTCGGATGCGCTCACGCGCGGCGATCAAGCCCATCCAGCGATCTACCCCAAGTTGCTCAGGGTGCAGGTAGGTGTTGGTCACATCGGCAAACACAGCCCCGGACACCAGCCATGTGGGAGCGATGCCCCGTGCGCCGAGAACCGTCTTGATCCGGTTTTCCTGCTGCGCGCTTGCCACGCTGGCGATCACGCAGTCAGTCCCGGGGATCAATGTCTCCATCAAGGGAGACATGTCAGCGTAATCGGCCACGCCCTGGTCGTGCCACTGCCTGTTCTCCACCACGACCCATTTCAGCCGCGAGTTGCCTGCGTCAATCAGAAGCCGTCGAGCATTCATCGGGCGCCAGCCAGACGCAGGCTGACTTCGCCTGCAGCAAATTTTCTCTTGTCGCCACCCACATCGATCAATATCAGGTTGCCATCTTCATCCAGGCCTTGGGCAATGCCCGTGTGTGTCGCACCATTTGGCATCCGCACCACCACTTCCCTGCCTTCATGCGCATGCAAGCCTGACCACTCGCCTAACATGGAACGAATGCCATCCTGTTCAAATGTTGCCATGGCTTTCGACAACTCATGGAGAATGGCCAGCATCAAGTCGGCACGGCTCACCCGGATTCCCATCTCGGCCAGGTCAACCACACCCTGGTCGATCGCCTGCCGGTGCTGATCGGACAATCGCTCATTGAGCCCGATGCCGATGACCGCAAACGAGGGCCCGGCCAACTCCCCTTGCACTTCAACCAATATGCCGGCCAGTTTTCGATAACCCGCCAGCACATCATTCGGCCATTTCAGTTGAACCGGGATCGGTGACACCTGGCCCAGCGCCCGCGTCAGCGCCAACCCCACCGCAATACTCAAACCCGATAATTGGCCGATGCCGCGGTCGAATCGCCACAATACCGAAAACGCAAGTCCGCCCCCCAGGGTTGATGCCCAGGCTCTGCCTCTGCGACCCTTGCCCGCATGCTGGTAATCCGAGTAGAGAACGGTTCGATGAGGCGCGCCGGAAATCGCCTCGGCAACCAGTTGGCTATTGGTCGATTCGGTTTCCTCCAGGCTGACAACCCGGTATTCCAGACCCAGGCGGTCAATCCCGGATTCGAGCACTGCCTGATCCAGCCAGGAATAGCGACTAGCCAACCGGTAGCCTTTGCCCCTCACGGCGTGAACCAGCACGCCGTGACTTTCTGCCTGGCGCAGCAGATTGAAGATGGTCGCCCGGGAAACAGCAAAATGCGAAGCCATGTGCTCACCGGAATAAAACCGGCCGTCCGACATGTGCTTTAGCAGGGGGATCAAATTGACAGGAAGATACCGCTTGGACATCGGCGGGATACTAGCATGTCCGCGCAATCAACCCAGCACCGGCGCCGCCAGCATGAAACCGCACGCATGATGAGCGGGATTAGCGATACGCCCGGCATCCGAAATCTGAACAGATGCTCTCGTTTTTTGACAGCTGCCTCACCATCCATCCAGCTTGTTAAATAATTATATATTTGCGCACAGTAGTGTCCCAACGTCACAGCGCTGGGATCCTGTAACAGGTTGAAGGATAGAGGAAATTCTGTGTCCCAGGCTGGTCTCGATTTGAACCGCACCCGTAGCATTCCAGGGTTATTTTCCCCGACTGCGAGGGCTGTCGATGAATACGGGCAAACTCGTCTTTGCACAGGTGATATCGCACCTGTCATTGACCACCTTCCGACGTTGTGTCGCGCGTTACCGCGGCGAACACAAGGTCAAGCACTTCTCCTGTCTCGATCAATACCTGTGCATGGCCTTCGCCCAATTGACCTACCGGGAGAGCCTGCGCGACATCGAAGCCTGTCTGAGGAGCCAGGCGGCTAGCCCGGATATTTCACAAGAGAGGGGTCGGCGCGGCCTTTAAACCCGCATAGAATCTGGTTGTGAACAAGATTTGTGAGGGGGCCGCGCCGATGCCAAAGTGTACCGCTGATTCACTGACTTTTGGGCGTTTGAAACGCCGCGCCATCGAGGCCCATTTCGAGGGCGGCGCGCTCAGTTCCGACGGCGGCCTGATGCTCTTGCGGGAGGTGGATCGCAAGATTGGCCTGTCGGATGCCGTGGCCGCTGCCCTGCATGACCCGCGCAATCCCGATTTCATCGTTCATGAATTGCGCGACCTGGTGGCACAACGACTGTATGG
>JAWOJD010000041.1:0-2796 GCA_046484355.1 Thiobacillus sp. | reverse complement strand
GGCAGCACGGTGGAAGACGTGGGGTTCGACAAATCGACCGACGCCGCCACGCTCCAGCGACTGCACGACGAAGCTGCGGCAATCCTGCCGATTCTGGGCTCGATGCGGCCGATCCGGTCCTGGTCCGGGCTGCGCCCCGGTTCGCCGGACAATATCCCGGTCATCGACCGCCACCCCGATTTCGATAACGTGTTCGTCAACACCGGGCATTACCGCTACGGGGTCACGATGGCGCCTGCATCGGCGGAGTTGCTGGTCGATTTGATAGAAGGCAACACGCCCGCACTGGACCCGGTGCCGTATCGCTGGCAGGCGGCATTGGATCGGCACTGGTGATTCAGCAAAGCGCCCGCGCTGCGCTAGAATCAGGTCGCAATTCATCCTCCAAACGGGATAGATCAGAACAGGATACGGCCATGGAACAGGCAGTACAGTCCGCGCTCAGCGAGCAGGAGTATCTCGACGGCGAAGCCGCCAGCCCAATCCGGCATGAATATGAGGCCGGGGAAGTGTTTGCCATGGCGGGCGGCAGCAAAGCGCACAACACCATTTCGCTCAACGTCGCGACCCTGCTCCCCAGCAAGCTGCGCGGGCGCGGTTGCCAGACTTTCATCGCCGACATGCGCGTGCACATCGCATCGCAATCCAGCTACTACTACCCCGATGTCGTCGTCACCAGCGCGCCTGAGGACCTTTCCAGCGACGCGCCGAAAGACCGCGTCGAAGCGCCTCGCCTGATCGTCGAGGTGCTGAGCGGAATTGTTGCCGCTTCAGCGGCTTTACAACTCCGGCCGACCCCTTGCGGGTGGTCGCCCACCACCGAGGCAATCGACCGGGACGAGAAAATGCTCGCCTATCGCCATATTAAAAGTCTGCGCGAATACGATCACACTCAATCCAGCCGCATCCAACCCAGCCATGCAGGAAAGCGTCCAGGCCAGCTTCGGCATGGATAACGTATACGAAGGCAGCGGTGTTGCCTGAGCCAACCCGGGAGAAACCGACATGTCGCAAGCCCACGCCCACACGCCCGTCAGCGAAGCCGAGTATTTGCATCTGGAAGAAGCCGCCAGCGTCAAACACGAACTGATTGCCGGTGAAATCTACGCGATGGCGGGGGCCTTCGAGCGGCACAACCGTATTGCCCTCAATATCGCGTTCCATCTGCGCAGTGTCACGCGCGGCCGCCCCTACCGCGCTTTCATGGCCGACATGAAGCTGCGGCTGGCGGCATCAACCAGCTATTACTACCCCGACGCGATGCTGGTGTGCGACCCGGACGACGACCACCCGATTTACAAGCAGTCGCCCTGCCTCATCGCCGAGGTGCTATCCCCTACCACCGCCAGCATCGACCTGCGCGAAAAATGGGCGGCCTATCGTGGACTGGCCAGCCTGCGTTATTACCTTGTGGTCGATTCCGAAAAGCTGTGGGCCAAGGTCTATTTTCGCGACGACGCTGACCAATGGTTCGAGCAGGAACTCTCGCCCGAAGACCGGCTGACGGTCGCCTGCCCCGGCGTCCAGCTCACGCTCACGCTGGACGACCTGTACGAGGACACGGGGCTGCTCGTTGTCTGAGCGCCTGGTTGTCTGGGTCGTCAGCGATGGCAAGCCGGGACATTTGAACCAGTCGCTCGGGCTGGCCGAGGCTCTGGCGCGCGCCGCCCCCACCGAAATCCATACCCTACGCGCCCTGCCCGCTTGGCGCGCCTGGCTGGCGCTGCTGCTGAAACGCCTTCCCAGCAAGCCGCTCCCCAAGCCCGACCTGATCGTGGGCGCGGGACACGCCACGCATATGACGCTCCTGGCCGCGAGGCGCGCACATGGCGGGCGCACCGTGGTGCTGATGAAACCGAGCCTGCCTCGCCGCTGTTTCGACCTGTGCATCCTTCCCGGGCACGATGGCGTCGCGGCAGATGCGCACACGCTGGCCAGCGAAGGCGCGCTGAATCGCATCCGCCCTGCTGTATCGCCAGACCCTCACCAGGGTTTGATCCTGATCGGCGGCACGTCCAAGCATTTCGAATGGGACAGCGACGCAGTGCAGGTCCAGATCAGGAGCATCCTCGCACGCGCGCCCGACACGCAGTGGACACTTACCACCTCGCGCCGGACCCCGACGGATTTTCTGGCGCAACTGCAGCCGCAGCCCAATCTGAGCATCGTTCCACACACTGAAACCTCTCCCGACTGGCTACCTGAACAACTCACACGCTGCGGCACGGTATGGGTTACGCCAGATAGCGCATCCATGGTGTACGAGGCGTTGACGGCGGGTGCGGACGTGGGCATATTCGATTTGCCCGTCAACCCGAATAGCCGCGTTGGCCGGGCCGTTGCCGATCTCGCCGACAATCAGCGCATCACCCGTTTTGCGGGCTGGTGCGCACATGAAACACTACACACGAATACGCAGCCGCTGGCCGAAGCCGATCGTTGTGCCCACTGGATACTGGAATGGCTCAAATAAACAGATAAGAACATATGGCTGAAGAAAAGAAACTGACCGTCCTGCAATTGCTGCCCGCTCTGGAATCTGGTGGCGTCGAACGTGGCACACTTGAGGTGGCACAGGCATTGGTGGAACACGGACACCGTGCATTGGTGATATCGGCGGGTGGGCGGCTGGTTGCGCCTCTGACGAAAAGCGGCGCCGAGCATTTCACCTGGCCGATTGGCAAAAAGTCATTCAAAACGCTGCTGCTTGTCGGCAAGCTGCGCAAGTTTCTGCTGGAACAAAAAGTCGACATCATCCATGCGCGATCGCGCGTGCCGGCGTGGATTGCGTATCTG
>JAWOJD010000007.1:0-11620 GCA_046484355.1 Thiobacillus sp. | reverse complement strand
GCGGGACCCCGGTTTGCCTTCGCTGTTGCCGCTCAACCTTCAATCCGGACGCTGCGGCGACGGGTAACGCGGTCGACCAGGCTGCGATAGAGCGGGGCAGGCAGCAGACTGGCGACGAGGTGCTTGAGGTCGCCGGCCTTCCAGTCGGCCTTGCGGAAGGCGCGGCGAAACAGGCGGCGGGCGGACTCGGTGTCGTTGCGCCAGTGGCAGCGATAGGCTTCGTGCAGCAGGGGGTCGTAGATCAATTCGTTGAGGCGTGCGGGGGGGATGCCGGCCACGCGCTCGGGGTGGTGGCGGGCAAAGTCGCTTCGGACCACGACCGCGTCGAACACCTGCCGCCAGCGCGGGATGTGCAGCGGCCCGCGGGGATAGCGCCGGTAAAACGCCAGCGTGTCGGGTACGGGGACGATCCGGGGCAGGCGGGCGAGCATTCTGAGCCACAGGTCGTAATCCATCGCGGTGGGCAAGCGTTCGGAAAAGCCATGCAGGCTGTCGATCAGGCTTCGGCTGATCAGCACGCTGTTGATCGGCCAGGGACAGTGTTCCAGGAGGTGGGCAACGGCCTGGTCCGGCTCGAAAAAGGGCGGTGTCTTGGGGTGCGGGTCGTTTGCCGTGACACCGATGTTTTGCCAGCCGCAATAGGCCAGGTCGGCACTTTCCGTCACGAGCGCGTCGTGCAACAGTTGGAGCGCATCCGGGTGCCAGGTGTCGTCGGCGTCGAGAAACGCGACGGTGCCGCCGTGTGCATGGGCGAGTGCCAGGTTGCGCGCGACAAAGGGGCCGGCGCGTTGCTGGTAGAGCAGGGTGATGCGTTCGGGATGCGCCGATGCCAGACGCTGCAGGATGTCGGTCGAGCCATCGGTCGAGCCATCGTCCACCACGATGAGTTCCACATGGGGATAGCTTTGCCCGAGCACGCTTTCAATCGCCTCTTCCACATAGGGCGAGGCGTTGTAGCACGGCATGACGACGGAAATCAGGGTGGGGTCGAAGTGATCCATTTTTATCGCAATTCAGTCTTGTTCAGATGAATCTTCGCGCTTTTCCATGAATCTGACCGCGGCGGCGGCAAAGGCGGAAAAGTCTTCGAGATGGCGGGTGGCGATAATGTGGGTGATGTGCCAGTCGATGGCTTCGTAGTTGTGGATGGCGATATTGCGAAAGCCGACCGCTTTTTTCATGCGCAGAGCGACTTCCGGACCGATCAGAGTCATGCGGGCCAGGGTGTCGAAGGTCTGTCCCATCGTGTCGGGTGCAGGTTGCTCGCTGTTCGCAATCAGGTGGGTGCCGATATCCACACAGAGCTGAACTGCACGCGTGAGATTGAGGGTGAGTACATCTTGCGCATCAAGGTCGTGCTCGAGTTCTTTGGCCGTGGCAGGTGTTTTCTGCTTGATCCGCGCAAGGCATCGTCGCAGGGACTCGAGCTTTTGTAAGACTACCTGCCGATCCATGCCTGTCTCCGTTCGGCCAGGATGCGATTGCGATAAGGTAGAAAATCAGCCGCATCGAACAGATGGCGACTCAGCACGGCGGCGTAGTCAGCGTTGCTGCCCAGCAATCGGGTGCCGTGCTTCAGAATTTGACCCAGCAAGGGTTCCCCTGCGTTGTTGAGGTCGATGAGATCAATTGGAAGGCCTGTTGCCTGGGCGAGCTTTTCGATCAGCTCAATTTTATGCTCGGCGCTGAGGGGGGCAGACATTTGCACGGCGAGGTCGAGATCGCTATGCGTTGTTGCGAGCCCGGTTGCCTGAGAGCCGAACAGGATCGCCAGGCGGACGTTGCCGAATTCGGCAAGTGCTTGCCTGAGGTTGCTCTGCAGATCGGGTTGGCCGCGCGTGTCCATGGTCGGATTATGGGTGGAGTGGTCGCAGATGCAAAGCGGCGTCAAATGTTGATTCTCTATAGGCGGGCAGTAAGTATAGGGCTTTGCATGCCCTATAGCATGGTGCATGATAGGCCCCATGAAGGCCGTGCTAATCCATCAATTCAAGCAAACCTTTGGCAAGGGCCGGATCGAAGGGGGGATCTGGCAAGTGCCGAAGGCCGTTCCGCCCACGCAGCATGGCTACAAGTATCGACTGGTTTATGTGGTCGACGGGGTCAGGGTCGTGGGCTATGACAATGAACGCGGCAAGGGCGACCACCGGCACGCAGGCTTAAAGGAAATGCCCTACCGGTTTGTCGACGTGCCCACCCTGTTGAGGGATTTTCTGGTTGACGTGAAGGATGCTCAATGAACAAATTGCATATCGAGGTACAGCCTGCCGAGGCTGCGCTGGAACGCTTTGGCACCGCTTTGCAGTCGGTGATGGAGGGACGCACGCCCCGCTCCTATTCCGGCATAGGTTTCGAGAACATGGCCCAATTCGGCGAGGTCTTTTCGCCCAAGCGATGGGAGTTGGTGGAAGCGCTCAAGGCTGCAGGTCCGTTGACTGTCTATGCATTGGCCAAGCACCTGAATCGCCATTACCGCAATGTGTACAAGGATGTCAGTATCCTGTCCGACTGGCTGGTTATCAGCAAGGACGAGTCCGGTAAGGTCTATGTGCCATGGGATGAAATTGACGTCAGGATGGCGCTCGCAAAACAAGCGGCATGAAAGCCTGTCCACGGGGGGGCAGCTGGCTTTGGTTACAATCGGCCCATACGTTCACTGAGCTGATTTCTCCATGCAAACCCTCACCGTCGACCTGGCCGATCGTTCCTACCCCATCCACATCGGTTCTGGCCTGTTGGGCCAAGCCGATTTGATCCTGCCGCATCTGGCGCAACAGCGGGTGTTTGTCGTGACCAACACCACGGTGGCGCCGCTGTATCTGGCGCAGCTGACGGCGACGCTGGAAGCGGGCGGGGTAACGGTGGCCAGTGTGGTGTTGCCGGACGGTGAGGCGTACAAGAACTGGGAAACGCTGAACCTGATCTTTGATGCGCTGCTGACCCAGCGCGCCGAGCGCAAGACGACGCTGATCGCGCTGGGCGGCGGCGTCATCGGCGACATGACCGGGTTTGCCGCGGCGAGTTACCAGCGCGGCGTGCCGTTCATCCAGATCCCCACCACGCTGCTGTCGCAGGTGGATTCGTCGGTGGGTGGCAAGACCGGCATCAATCATCCGCTCGGCAAGAACATGATCGGCGCGTTCTACCAGCCGAAAGTGGTGCTGGCCGATACCGGCACGCTGAAAACGCTGCCTGCGCGGGAGCTGTCGGCGGGGCTGGCCGAGGTCATCAAATACGGCCTGATCTGGGACGCCGAATTTCTGGCCTGGCTGGAAGCCAACATGGACAGGCTGCGCGCGCTTGACCCTGTTGCGATCGCCCATGCGGTCTACCGCTCGTGCGAGATCAAGGCGCAGGTGGTGGGCGAGGACGAGCGCGAAGGCGGCATCCGCGCGATTCTCAATCTGGGTCACACTTTTGGCCACGCCATCGAAACCGGGATGGGCTACGGCAACTGGCTGCACGGCGAGGCGGTGGCGGCGGGCATGGTGATGGCGGTGGAAACCTCACGCCGGATGGGTTGGCTCACCGAGGCCGACGTGGCGCGCACGCGCGCGCTGATCCGTGCGGCCGGGCTGCCCGACGTGCCGCCGGACCTGGGCGTGGACACCTGGCTCGACTTCATGGGCCACGACAAGAAGGTCGAGGGCGGCAAAATGCGCTTTGTGCTGTTGAAAAAGCTGGGCGAGGCGACGATTACCGGCGACGTGCCGGAGGCGGTCTTGCGCGCCACGCTGGATACGTGTGCGGCGGGAGGCAGCCCGGCAGCAAGCTCCACCCGCTAGAATTACAATAAAGCCATCATTTGTTTGCATTAAACGCATTGTGTGCCAATAATGCAAACCATGGTTTCCGATAATATTCAGCAATCCTTGCTTCGTCTCGGGGTCCGATTGCGCACCTTGCGGCTGGCGCGCAACGAACCGCAGGCGCGGTTCGCTGCGCGCGTGGGGGTGTCGGTGCCGACCTTGCGGCGGCTGGAGCAGGGCGACGCCGGTGCGCAGATTGGCCACTGGCTCGCCGCACTCGACATGCTGGGGCGGCTGCACGAGGCCGATACCTGGCTGGCGCCGCAAACCAGCTTGTTTGCTGCTGAGCCGGTGTCGCCGGTTCGGCAGCGAGCGCGGCGGCGCAAGACCGCCGCATGATCCGGCTCGATGTCTGGCTGACGCAGCCTGACGGCAGTCGAGTCCAGGTCGGCGAACTGGCGTGCGCCGAGGCCGACGCGCACGGGCGCTACGCCAGCGCGTTTCGCTACGTGCCGTCGTATCTGGCCGACTCAGATGCTTTTCCGCTTGATCCGGTGGCGTTGCCGCTGACCCGTGCAGAATTTCAATCCCATCAGTTGAATCCGCCGCTGCTTGCGCTGGAAGATGCGTTGCCTGACGTCTGGGGGCGGCGCTTGCTGGTGCTGCGCCACGGACTCAAGCGCGGCCAGCAGGCCGAACCCGTGTTGCTCCGCGCGATGGGCGGGTCGAGCCTGGGTGCGCTCGGGTTTGCCGAGCCGGGCCAGATTCCCGATGCATACGATGGATCGGCAGATAGCGTGGCGCTGGCCGCGCTGGCCGATGCCGCCGCGCGTCTGGAGGCGGGCGGGGAACTGGATGACGCCAGCCGGATGCTGCTTGTGGCGGGCAGTTCGCCCGGCGGGGCGCGCCCCAAGGCGCTGGTGCACGACGAAACCGGCTACTGGATCGCCAAGTTCGGCAGCCGTCGCGACAACTGCGATGTGGTGGGACTGGAGGCGACCGGCCTGGCGCTCGCCCGCCGCGCCGGGCTCAACGTGCCCGAATTCAGGGTGCAGGCGCTGAGCGACACGCGCCGCGCCTTGCTGGTCGAGCGGTTTGATCGCACGGCGGGCGGGCGGCGGCATATGCTGAGCTTTCGTGCGCTGTTGCAGGCGAGCGGACATGACGTGTTGGGCTACGCGGACCTGATCACCGCTGTGCGCCGCCATGGCGATGCGCCCGAAACCGATGTGCCGCTGCTGTACCGGCAGATGGTGTTCAATGCACTGCTTGGCAATACCGACGACCACCTGAAAAATTTCTGGTTGCTGCACGATACGGCGGGTTGGCGATTGTCCCCCGCGTTCGATTTGCTGCCCGATGTCGGCGGTCTTGTTGAGCATGTGCTCTGTTTCGACCTCACGCCCGCTGCGCCCGGTCTCGCAAAACTGGTTGCGCTGGGGCGTAAATGGGGCATCTCGGGCGCGGCGGCCATCTGCGACGAGGTGAGCGCAGCACTTTCCGGGTTCGCCGCCATTGCGGCAGACTACAACGTGCCGCACACTGACATCGACCGCTTTGCCTCTGACCTGCTTCGTCGCACCCGCCCATGACCGAACTTGCTTCTTATGCCGCGCATTCACTCCAGACCCGCGGCCGCCTGCACCCCGAGCCTGCCGCTGCCCCGCGCTCGGAATTCCAGCGCGACCGCGACCGCATCATCCACTCCACCGCGTTCAGGCGCCTGGAATACAAGACCCAGGTGTTCGTGAACCACGAGGGTGATCTGTTTCGCACCCGTCTCACCCACAGCCTGGAAGTGGCGCAGATCGGCCGCACCATCGCCCGTCTGCTGAACCTGAACGAAGACCTGGTGGAAGCGGTGGCGCTGGCGCACGACCTTGGCCATACGCCGTTCGGCCATGCCGGACAGGATGCCTTGAACGGCTGCATGCGCGAGCATGGTGGCTTCGAGCACAACCTGCAGTCGCTGCGCGTGGTCGATCTGCTGGAGGAACGCTACGCCGAATTCGACGGGCTGAACCTGACGTTCGAGGCACGCGAGGGCATTCTCAAGCATTGCTCGCAGGCAAACGCCGAGAAACTGGGGGCGCTCGGCGAGCGTTTCCTGAACAAGCTGCAGCCGTCGCTGGAGGCACAGGTGACCAACCTGGCCGACGAGATCGCCTACAACAACCACGACGTCGACGATGGCCTGCGTTCCGGGCTGATCACGCTCGAGCAATTGTGCGAGGTGGAGATTTTTGCGCGCCATTTGAACGAGGTCCGCGCGAAATATCCGGCCTTGAACGGCCGTCGCGAAGTGACCGAAACCGTGCGCCGCATCATCAATACGCTGGTGCTCGATCTGGTGAACACCACGCGGACGAACATCGAGGCCAGCGGCGTGCAATCCGGCGCGGATGTCCGTGCGGCCCCGCCGCTGGCGGCTTTCAGCCCTGCGCTGCTGGACGAAAGCCGCGAACTGAAGCGCTTTCTGCATCGCCATCTCTACCGCCATTACAAGGTGGCGCGAATGAGTGCCAAGGCCGGACGCATCATCAGCGACCTCTATACGGCGTTCGTCGGCGATGCCCGTCTGCTGCCGCCCGAACATCAGGAACACGAGTCGCTGATGGGCGCGCGCGCGGTGGCCGATTACATTGCGGGGATGACCGACCGCTATGCCATGCGCGAGCACCAGCGCATTTTCGCGGTGGAAGAAATTTACAGCTAACGGCGTATTTAGCTTCGAGCACGCGGGATGGGCTGCGCTACTCGTTGACGGGATCGAGAGTGGGTTCCGCAACATGTCAGAGCATGGGAGCCGCCTGGCAGGAAGAGACGCAATCCATCTAACGATAATTTTTCTTCATTTGGCTCAATAGTTGTATTTTTCCTGCATGTGAAACTAGCAAAAGGGGAAATATATGATGGAACCAAAAGATCAGCAAAACACAATCACATGGGAAACCTTGAACCAGTGCATCGGTGCCATTTTTGAGGTGATGGAAGGCAGAAGGGACTTTTCCACTTACGACGTGGCCGAGATGCTGAAAATGCATGGTGTGAAGGTGATCAATGCGCCTGAGGAATTGATCCGAACTCATTAGCTCAGGCGAGGAAACAAATCACTAATCTGGATGATCTATGCATGATCATCCTAATTAGATGTCGTGTCCGTCGCCGATCCTCAATTCCGGGAACAGGAAGTGCACCAACCCACCGAATCGGCGCTCCGATTCTTGGTCCGGGATGTTGGCCAAGAGGTCAGGCTCGCAGGATTTCAGTAGCCTCGGCCATTTTCCTTCCGTATCTTCAAGAAAGATCTGCTCGGTGCGGCCATATACGTTGAGGGCATGGAGGAATGCCCTCAACGCGTTCTTGTGTTTGGCTGCCACCCAAAGTGCAACCTGGATGAGCTGTCCGAAGCGCCACCCGACGGCGCGCCCCTCCCTTGCTGAATACAGCGCATTGAGCAGATGCGCGGGCGCCCCGCCCCAGTTGGGCTCAATGGGCAGGCGAACTCCCCGCTCGTTAAATTTTTTCCTGAGCACGTTCCAGGTGTCCTGGTCCCAAGGGTCGCCGGAACTGCGAGATAACCAGAATGTCTCGAATTCAAGCCGCAGTGCCTTCCCGTCGCCGGCAGGTTGCAAAGCTTGCGCTTCGCGGTCGTAGTCGTAACAGAATAGGCGTTGCCGCTCACGGTCGATTTCCAGTTCATCGAATTTAGTCAAGCGGCCGCACCAGCGGGTTTTGAGTTCCCCGTCCTGAAAATAGGGCTCTGCCCAGCGGCAATCGAGCATGAATTTTCCAGCCCTTCGAGAAGCTTCAAGCGTTTCCGCGCTAGCCAGGAATACGTTCCTGTTATTACTGAAAAAAATGTCGTCCTGGGTGAGCCGCGCGCAATTCGTGTCAAAGGTTTTGAAAATCCATACCAGCAGACCGCCTTCCCGCTGGTAAAAGGCCCGCCGCTCCGCGATCACCCGGAGGAAAGTTGTTGACAGCTGGATTTCAAATGCAATGGGGATTCCATTGTAAGTCGCCTGAACATCGGGCTTTCGCCAGGATGTACGGTCCAGGCCCTTCAGGACTGACTCGATCTGCACGTTGCGGAATCGGGGGTCACAGAGCAGGCTTTCCGCGACGATCGCCTTCAGTTGGATGTGGGCAAGACTCTCTTTGGCTCCAAGATACTTTCGTGCGCTGATTTCGTTTTCACTCATTTTCCCCCGTGTCTGTGCGGAGCAGCGGCCATCTTCCCGCAGATGCCGAAAGAAAAACTTACGCGCATCTTTGCGAGAAACGAGGTAGACAGGGACTCCACAGGTAGGGCACGTGTAAAGAGGTGTCCCTTTTGCAATGGATTGACGGGCTTCCATTCTCAGGGCCATGGCTTTGCCATAGTCGTTGCCGATAGCTGCCTGGGAGGAGAGTGTTTCTCCAGTAATGGTGTTTTGGATTTCGAGAATCGCGGGATCTTGGGCTGCGAGAGAAGACGGGTGAAGGCCAGACGTCCGATTGCCGGCGGTAGTCTCTGGTTTGGCTACCGGATGGCCTATGTCGTATCCGGTGGCCGTGTTCATTCGGGAATCCCTGTCTGGGTGGAAACAGGGCGAGTAAACACGATCCAGTTAGTGGTTGCAAAAGTTATAGTTGCCGCAGGTCGGGATTTAATCGCACTGCTTACGTTAAAACGAGTTGCCAGGAGGCTGCCCGGAACGAAACATGAACTTTCTCAAAGTAATGCTTGGCGTTGATTTAGTAAAAAAGGTCGGTCGAGGTGTAAGGCGAGATTTTCCACTACGGAAGAAGCAAGCCCTTTCGCGATGAAGTGCTCTTGCCACGTGTCCACAACACGGGCAACTTTTTGCGCCTCTTCTATTGCTGCCTGAGGGCTTAACCAGTACTCCTTGGCCATTGAAAGTGCATTGTCGATGCTGGATTCCGCACCGCTCATGCCTACATTCATTGCCTGATACCCGAGGGATTGGCTGGTTGGCAATACGTCAAACGCGGGAGCCAGATCATAATGCTGTGAATCTGTGACCAATACGACGTGGTTTTTTTCATGGTCGTCGGTATTGTCGATAAGAATGTTGAAAATCAGCCGGCGGAACAACTCGTGCATTTGGCGTATGTGCTGTTGTCCCTCGGTCACACCCTTTCGACGCAGTAGCAGCGCTAAATTGGGATAGCTTATTTCGACGCCTGCCGCTTTTAATGCCACATTGGCAGAAAGCGCGTGCCGCCGTAACTTGCCTTCAGATCGGTCAAATCGTTTAATGGCAATCGCAACGCCCGTTTTAAGTTTTATCGGACGCGTAACCGCCACATTCATATCCGCTTTCATGGCCAGCGTCATGGCTGCATGCTCGATCAGGGGCTCGGCAGAGCCTTCTTCTTCTGCGAACTTCAGTACCCACTCAGCCCCTTCCAGTTGAAAAAGGGCTTTAGGACGGGCTCCTCCCATGGTTACACCTGGCGCAATCAATCGCTTGAAGCGCTCATCAACCGGTTCTCCAGCCAGAACTTTGCGTACTATCTCGTGGACGGCATCAACATCCTGGAGCTGGGGCAGCGGACCAATTTTGCGCGGGAGATAGACTTCTGCGGACGTGGACACACCCAGCGCCCCAAACCGGTCATCTCCCGCGTAATACAAGAATTCCAAAATAGATAGCCGTTCTGGGCGGTCAAGCGCGCGAATGACTTTCTCACCCCACCTGTCCGGTCTTGCGTCCTCAACCGCCCCTGCTGCCGTGTCTTTTTCTCGAGGAAAATGCTCGATATCCACAAACGGCAGATCTTCGCTAAGCGGGAATCCGGTACGTAGCCAGTCCGCAGCATATCGCAACGAAACACCTCGAGCGGACATCACCAGATTTAACTCTCCTACCAGCTCTGGGTAATCAGGGTCCCCCAGATACCAAAGGTAGAGAGTATTGGCCAGAGTTGGCCCATGTCTGGACTGGTTCATCGATCCACCGGCTTTTTGCCCTTTTGAGCCGCAATAGACGTTTGTTTTCGTGTGGCGCGAGTACGGGTGGCCTCCCTAACCTCAGCTTCCAGCGCCCTTAAATCTTTGGCCGGGCTAGCTATCTCCCCCAAGGCGCCAGATAACCCCAGTAGCCATAGTGCGGTGGTGTAAATGCCGATGCTGACGCTTGGATCCCCTCTCTCCATACGGATTACCGTAGGCACGGACACGCCAATTCGCATAGCCCACTGCCTTTGCGATTCATTTCGGCGAACACGAGCCAAGGCGAGCTGCTCCCCTAGAGTTGCCAAAGAGCTCGCCGCTTCAGGCGGTAGCGAGGTTAGAGCTAACGATGATCTTGTCATAACATACAATTTATCACAGCATGGGGTTCTGATAAACTATATGTTATCTGATTTTATTTTCAAGTGCTTTTTAGAAAGTGTCGAGCATGACACGGAAATGCCACTTCTGTCGGTAGATGAATGATGGGTGATTAAACCCCGCATCCGTCTAGGTGCCAAAAGTTATAGTTTTCCAGTCTGTAGAATGGAATTCAGCAATCTTGGAATCGTGGTGCCACGATATATAACGTGGCACCACGATTTATAAAGTGGTGCCACGATATATTTCTTGACGTCACGAAATACCAGAAACAGCAACGTAGCACTGAATGCGGGTTCACTTCGAATTTACCAACATCTAATAGCGGGAACACCTCGATTTCGAATGGGAACAAGGCAAAAGTACGAACAATCCAGCGTAAAAGGCCGCTCATTTCGACAAACCGGACCAAATTCAGCTGGTGAGATAGAGATTGCTCAAAAAATAGGCAGCAAAAAACGCAAACTATACGAAACATCTAATAGCGGGAACATCACGATTTCAATTCAAATGGCATCGGGTCATCTCGGCTCAAATGGACTAAAACTACATGATGTTGGTCTCAAAGCAACATATAACGTGACGGCAAGATAAATATCGTGACGTCAGGAAAACATGGATCGGAAATGCCACAAACCAGATTGGAAGACCTCACCCGGTACACCAAGACAACGGCTGATGTCGTCCAAGCCATCAGCGAGATCGACGCATTGATCAAACGACACGCTGCCATACTCGAGTTGATCCAACCATACGCCCCCGGCAAGATTAGCCTGCGGTGGATCAAGCCACGAGGAGGAGCACAAACCGAACCCACCTTTGTCGCATGGAAGTGGACGCCGTCCGGCCGAAAGGTGAACAAGATTAGTCACTATGACATCCTGAAGCCAGGCGCGGTCAATGGCTCGATCAAGCGTTACGGCCCGTTTGAAGGCACACAGTACGATGTGCGACACCTGGCCACACAGATCAAACGGTTGATGGAACGCCGCAAGGCGCTGACGAAAATCCAAGGCCGATATTCGCAAGCCGTCAGCGAATCACTGCGTGCGCTGGCGCGTGCGAAGAGCGATATCGGAGATGGTCTGCAGGCAGAACTACTTGCGATCCACAAACGCCACGCCGCCCGAGTAAAGAACTGGCAAGCAAAAAAGGTTGCCGAAGCGGAAGAGGCTGCGGTGCGCGACGCGCGTAACGCGATCCCGGACCCATCGGACTACGACATCTTCGACCATCCGGTACCCGAGAAAGAAATCGACGAGGAGCGAACCGTCAAACCCGACACCTACACGGACGAAGACGGAAACTACGTCGGCCCATGAGGATGGCTTCCCGGCCTACCCCGAACAAACCGTGGCAATCCTGCCGCCGGCAAGCCTCTGCCCGAGTCCGCCCTACCTAAAGCCCATCCTTTCCCAAAACCGGCCGCTGACCTTTCCCCAGGATGGCCTCGATCAAAACCACAGGTAGGCTCGAACCTGTCTGGTTGTTCCTGAGACCAGGTTTTTCCTGACCAGTCCAGCTTCCC
>JAWOJD010000099.1:0-9514 GCA_046484355.1 Thiobacillus sp. | reverse complement strand
ATCTTGCCATTGGCCAGCGTGGGCGTTGCCGCACAGGCTGCTGCAAGAATCAGGGATGCTGCAATCTGTTTAACTTTCATCATTCATCTCTCCGTTGATGCCACCCTTAGAACACATTGCCCAGGGTGAATTGGAATACTTCGGTCTTGTCGCCATCTTTTTTGACAATGGGCTGCGCAAGGCTGAATTTGAGCGGGCCGAGTGGCGAGACCCACAGCACCGCTAAGCCTGCGGAGTACCGCAAATCGTCAAATGCGAAATTTCCGTACAAGCCCTTGTCATCGAATGGTCCAAAGCTGGCACCCGCATCGACAAAGGCAGACATGCGCAGCGACTGGTCATCCTTGAGTCCCGGTAAAGGGAAGAAGAGTTCCGCATTGCCGATCAGGCGCGTGTCGCCACCGAGCGCATCGCCATTTCTATCTTTGGGTCCCAGGGTGCCGTTGGTAAAGCCGCGCACCGAACTGCTGCCGCCAGTATAGAAGTTCTTGAAAAACGGCAGCGGCTCGCCCGACAGCCCGTTGCCAATGCCGACTTCGCCGTTCAGCATCAGGGTGAAGTTCTTGCCGAGGGTGAAGAACTGCTGATGCTGCAACGACAGCTTGTAGTACTCCAGACTACCGACCGGGGTGCCGACTTCCGCTGCCACCCGCTGCATCAACCCCTTGGTCGGGAACAGATAGCTGTTGCGGGTATCGCGCGCCCAGGAAGTATCCAGGCGCAAAGTCGTATCGTCGCGACTGGATTTGCCAACGCCCACGAATCGTTGGTACGGAGTAGGGACACCACCAACGATTGTAGGATCGATGTCAAGCGAGGTCTGCTCGTAGGTCAGGCCGAACGAAATGAAATCCCGCTCGTTGACCGGCAGACCAAGCCGCACACCGGCACCGTAGGTCGAGGTCTTGTATTCACTGACATTATCGAGCGAGGATGAGTCGACATCGCGCCGATACAGATCGTATCCGAGGCTAATGCCGTCGAGGGTGTAGTAGGGGTTGGTAAACGACAACGCGTATACCGTATTGACGCTGCCGGAGTTGATTTGCGCCGATACCCGGTTGCCGGTGCCAAACACGTTGCTCTGCGAGACCGAGCCCGACAGCACCAGCCCCTCGGACGACGAAAAGCCGGCGCCCAGCATCACGTTGCCGGTCGACTTTTCGGCCACGGTGACGTTGACGTCGACCTGATCGGTGGTGCCCGAGACTGCCGGGGTTTCGATATTGACTTCGTTGAAGTAGCCGAGGCGGTTCAGGCGGTCGCGCGAACGGTTGATTTTCTCGGCGTCGTAATACGCGCTCTCCATCTGGCGGATTTCACGGCGAACGACTTCATCGCGGGTCTTGGTGTTGCCTGCGACGTTGACTCGGTTGACGTAAACGCGACGACCCGGGTCGACAAACAGGGTGAAGGCAACCGTGCCCTTGTCCTTGTCGAGTTCGGGCACGGCGTTGACGTTGGCAAACGCGTAGCCATCGTTGCCGAGACGGTCACCGATTTTCTTGGTGGTTTCAACAAGCCGGTCGCGCTCAAACACATCGCCCGGCTTGACGGTAATGAGTTTCTTCAGTTCAGCCTCCGGCACCAGCATCTGGCCCGCCAGTTTGACTTCGGATACCTTGTATTGCGGTCCTTCGGTCACGTTGACGGTAATGTAGATGCCCTGCTTGTCCGGAGAAATCGAGACCTGGGTGGAATCGACGTTGAATTCGAGGTAACCACGATTGAGGTAGAACGAGCGCAGGGCCTCGATATCGCCACCCAGGCGCGATTTGGAATACTGGTCGTTCTTGGTGTACCAGGTCAGCCAGCCGGGCGTGGAGGAGGTGAACTGCTTCAACAGTTCCTTTTCCTTGAACGCCTTGTTGCCGACGAGGTTGATCTGCTGGATTCTGGCACTATCCCCTTCCACCACGTCGAACTGCACGGCCACCCGGTTGCGTTCCAGCGGCGTCAGCGTGGACTTGATCTCGACCGCGTATTTGCCCCGGTTGAAATATTGACGCTGCATCTCCTGCTCGGCCTTGTCCAACAGGGCGCGATCAAGTACCCGGCCTTCGGCCAGTCCGGTCTGTTTGAGGCTGTTTTTCAGTTCCTCATCCGGGAACTCCTTGATCCCGGACAGGGTGATCTTGGCAATCGACGGGCGCTCTTCAACCGTGACAATCACGACGCCATCGCGCGCTTCCAGCCGCACATCCTTGAAAAAACCGGTGGCATAGAGCGCCTTGATCGCCGCCGCCGTCTTCTCGTCGGTCATCATCTCGCCAACCTTGACCGGCAGATAGCTGAACACCGTCCCGGCCTCGGTACGCTGGATGCCCTCGACCTGGATGTCCTTGACGACAAAGGGCTCCGCTGCAAGCGCAGGGTGCGCGGCACATACCGCAGCCAAGGCAAGCGCCAATTTCAGTTTGTGAAACATCCGGTTCAGGGGCATGGTCAAATCATCCGCCTATCAGGCGTTGCAAATCGTTGAACAGGGCAAACGACATCAGCAGCAGCAGGAGTGTCACGCCAATCCGGCCCCCAATATCCATCACGCGTTCGGACACCGGGCGACCTGTTAAAACTTCGGCAACATAATACATGAGGTGCCCCCCATCCAGTAGCGGAATGGGCAGCAGGTTCAGCACCCCCAGGCTCACGCTCACCAGGGCCAGAAAGCCGACAAAACTGATCCAGCCGAGCGCCGCTGTCTGACCAGCGTAGTCCGCAATGGTCAAGGGGCCGGACAGGTTCTTCCACGACACCTGCCCCATCACCATGCGGCCCATCATCTCCAGCGTGAACAGGCTCATGTCCCAGGTCTTGGCGGTGCCCTGCCACAGTGCCTCGATTGGCCCGTAGCGCACCTCGGTCATCAGGCTGGCCAGGACCGACTCGTCGACCTGCGGACCTGCCCCGATCTTGCCGACGCGCTGCCCTGCCTCATCCACGGCCTCGGGCGTCACGGTCAATTCGGCACGGCGCCCCTGTCGCTCGTATTCAATGTTCATCGGCTTGGCCGGATGCATGCGGATCAGGCTCACCCAATCCTGCCAGGTCGCCACCGCCTTGCCGTCGGCAGCAATCAGGCGGTCGCCGGGCTGAAAGCCGGCATGGGCGGCTGAACCGTCGGGCAGCACCTTGCCGATGACCGGATCGATCACGGGATCGAATCGCACGATCCCCAGCGGACGCAGGGTGTCCTGCTCCAGGTTGTCGGTATTGATCTGCGTCGCGTCTAGCCGCACGCTGCGGCCGTCAGCCAGTTCCAGCGTGAGCGCTTCGCCGGCCACGCCCGCGCGCAACAGGTTCAGCCGCAAGTCCTGGAACGACAACGTCTCGCTGCCATTGACACGGCGGATTTCGTCGCCCGCCACCAGCCCGGCGTGCGCCGCCGGCGTGCCGGCGGGCGGCTCGCCGATCATCGGTTTCAGCGCCGGCAGGCCA
Organism: Thiobacillus sp.; assembly: GCA_046484355.1. Classification (GTDB taxonomy): domain Bacteria; phylum Pseudomonadota; class Gammaproteobacteria; order Burkholderiales; family Thiobacillaceae; genus Thiobacillus. The sequence continues at coordinate 6,076 of JAWOJD010000099.1, read as the reverse complement.
TGCAGGAGCAGTGCCCAGTAAAACACGATGGCCAGCAGGAAATTGGCTGCCGGCCCCGCCAGCACGATGCCAATGCGGCGCCACACGCTGGCGCGGTTGAAGCTCCGGTGCGCCTCGGCCTGAGGCACCTCGCCTTCGCGCTCGTCGAGCATCTTGACGAAGCCGCCCAGGGGCAGTGCCGCCAGGGTCCATTCGGTCTGGTCGCGACCGAAGCGGCGGCTCAGCAACACTTTGCCGAAGCCGACCGAAAAACGCAGCACCTTGACCCCGGCCAGCCGTGCGGCCAGGTAATGGCCATACTCATGCACCACCACCAGCACGCCGATGGCCACCAGAAACCACAGAATGGTGTTCAGCACACTCATGCGTGAGCACGCCCCAGATACGTTTCGGCCGTGCTGCGCGCCTGCCGGTCGGCTTCGAGCAGATCGTCCAGCGTATTGGCCGCACCCCCTGCCAGCGTATCCAGCGTATGCGCAATGCTGTCAGGGATAGCGTGGAACGGAACCGCGCCTTCCAGAAAGCGGGCAACCGCCACTTCGTTGGCCGCATTGAGCACGGCTGCAGCACTGCCGCCTGCATGCAGCGCGTCGAACGCCAGCTGCAGGCAGGGGAAGCGCGTCGTGTCGGGGGCCTCGAATGTCAGTTGCTTGCCGATCAGTTCCAGCACCGGCACGCCCGCCTCGATGCGCTCGGGGAACCCCAGCGCATAGGCAATCGGCGTGCGCATGTCAGGTGTGCCCATCTGGGCGATCACCGAGCCGTCAGCGTATTCGACCATCGAATGCACGATGCTCTGGGGATGCACCACCACCTTGATCTGCTCGGGGCGCGCGTTGAATAGCCAGCGCGCCTCGATCACTTCGAGTCCCTTGTTCATCAGGCTCGCTGAATCGACCGAAATCTTCTTGCCCATCACCCAGTTGGGATGTGCCACCGCCTGCGCGGGCGTCGCGGTGGCAATCGCCTCGGCCGAAAGCGAGCGGAACGGGCCGCCGGACGCAGTCAGCCACAGCGCTTTTACCCCGGCACGCTGGAAATCGCCGTCGAAACCACGCGGCAGCGACTGGAAAATCGCATTGTGCTCCGAATCGATGGGTAGCAGTTCAGAACCGCTGGCGGCGATGGCGTCCATGAACAACTGGCCGGAGACGACCAGGGTTTCCTTGTTCGCCAGCAAAATCCGTTTACCCGCCTGCGCCGCTGCCAGGGTGGCCGGCAGACCCGCCGCGCCGACGATGGCCGCCATCAGGGTGTCCACTTCGGGGGCGATGGCGACTTCCGTCAGCGCAGCTTCGCCTTCCAGGACGGTGACCGGCAGCTTCTCTTCCGCGATCCGCACGCGCAGCGCCGCTGCGGCCGCTGGCTCGCTCATCACGGCCACTTGCGGCCGGTGCGTGCGGCATTGCTCAAGCATGCGCTCGACCTGGGTCGCGCCAGTCAGGGCAAAAATTTCGAATCGCTCGGGGTGGCGCGCCACCACGTCCAGCGTATTGACGCCGATGGTGCCGGTCGCCCCCAGTACAGTCAGCACGCGCGGTTTCATACAGTGAACTCCATCCAGATCAACACGCCTGCGGCAATCGGCAGGGTGGATGTCAGCGCATCAATCCGGTCGAGCACCCCCCCGTGGCCGGGTAACAGATGGCCGCTGTCCTTCATCCCGGCCACGCGCTTGATCCATGACTCGAACAAATCGCCCAGAACAGACAGATACAGCAAGCCGGCCACCGCAATCGACAAGGACAACAGAGGCAGCCCGGCGACCGCGCTCAAGGTACCGGCATACAGCATCAGTGCAAGCAGCGCCCCCACCACGCCTTCGATGGATTTGCCGGGGCTGATTGCGGGGGCGAGTTTATGGCGGCCGAAGCGGCGCCCCGTGAAATAGGCGGCACTGTCGGCAATCCAGACAACCGCCAGCACGCCCAGCAACACGCCGGGGCCACGATCATGCAGATATAGCAACGCCGCCCAGGTCGGCAGCAACAGGATCCCGCCAACCGCGGCACGCACAAACGGCTGTCCCGCGCGCCAGCGCCGCTGCAACCATACGGGCGCGACCCCCAGCCAGAACACAGTGGCCAGCAGGACCAGCGCAGCCTGATAGGCAGGCCATGCCTCTCCAGCAGCATAAGGCAGGATGAGCGCACAAACGGCCATCATCGCGGCATACAGGTGTGCGGATGGAATCAGAAATTGACTCAGCCGCGCCCATTCGTGCGCGGCCATGCCCACCACCCCTGCCATCAGGATCGCCCACAACCAAGAGGGCGCCCACAGGACGGCCGGCACGAACACCCCCAATAGCAGACCTGCGGTCAGGATCCGGCTGAGGGTTGGCGTCACGGATACCTTGCCTTGAAAATCATGACGATGCAGAACGGACCTGTTCGCTGGTGCGGCCAAAGCGGCGTTCGCGGGTATGGTAAGAAGAGATAGCGGCATCCAGCGCCTTGGCATCAAAATCTGGCCACAGCGCGTCAGTGAAATACAGCTCAGTGTAAGCCAGCTGCCACAGCATGAAGTTGCTGACGCGCTGTTCGCCGCCGGTCCGAATGAACAGGTCAGGTTCGGGCATGTCGGTCATGCAGAGATGCTGCCGGAGCGCATCCTCAGTGACGTCTTCTGGCTTCATGCCGGACGCCATCAGTTGTTTCATGGCCTGCACGATGTCCCAGCGGCCGCCGTAATTAGCCGCCACGGTAAAGGTCAGGCGGGTGTTTCCGAGCGTCAGTGCTTCGGCGTCGCGAACCAGCGCCTGGATGCGCTCGGAAAACCCGGAAAGGTCACCGATGACGCGAAAACGGATATTGTTTTCATGCAGTCGCGCGACTTCATTCTCGAGCGCGCGCATGAACAACTCCATCAACAAGGAGACTTCTTCCTGGGGGCGACGCCAGTTTTCGGAACTGAAGGCAAACACGGTGAGATGCGACACACCACGCTCGGCGCAGGCACGAATGACGCCACGCAATGCCTCGACCCCCTTACGATGCCCGGCAAAGCGCGGCATCAGCCGACGCTTCGCCCAGCGCCCATTGCCATCCATGATGATCGCAATGTGCTGCGGCACCTCTGTGCGGGTCGGGCTAGCTTGCTTCGTGCGGGTAGACACGCCAAAAATGCTCAAACTGCGAGCAGGTCCTTTTCCTTGTCGGCCAGCATTTTGTCAATATCGGCGATATATTTGTCGGTCAGTTTCTGGACCTCATCCTGCGCACGATGGTCATCGTCCTCGGTTGCGGTCTTGGCCTTGACCATTTCCTTCACCGCGGCATTGGCATCGCGGCGAATATTGCGCACCGCAACGCGCGCATTTTCGCTTTCGGCGCGCACCACCTTGATCAGGTCGCGGCGGCGCTCCTCTGTCAGCGAAGGCATCGGCACCCGGATGATGTCGCCGTGCGTCGCCGGATTCAGGCCGAGATCGCCATCGCGGATGGCCTTTTCAACCTTGCCGACCATGCTCTTTTCCCACGGCTGAACGCCGATGGTCCGGCTATCGATCAGGGTGACATTCGCCACCTGCGGCACCGCTGTCGGATTACCGTAGTAATCGACCATCACGTGGTCAAGGATACCGGTGTGGGCGCGGCCAGTACGCACCTTGGCAAGATCGTTCCTCAACGATTCGAGCGACTTGCCCATCTTCTGCTCGGCGGATTTCTTGATTCCGGCAATACTGGTTTCAGTCATGTTGACTCCTTGTCATAAGGTCACCCGGGTGCCTTCGTCTTCGCCCTTCACCACGCGCATCAATGCACCGGGTTTGAAGACATTGAACACGACCAGGGTCAGGTTCTGTTCACGACACAGCGCAAAGGCAGCGGTATCAAGCACCCCGAGATTGTTTGCAATCGCCTCGTCGAAACGCAGGGTTTCATACCGTTTGGCGCTCGCATCCTTCATCGGGTCGGCGGTATATACGCCGTCGACCTTGGTTGCCTTCAGCAACAGATCGGCGCCGATCTCGGCCGCTCGCAGGGCCGCAGCCGTATCGGTGGTAAAGAACGGATTGCCCGTCCCTCCCCCGAAAATCACCACCCGACCCGCTTCCAGATGGCCCACTGCCGTATCGCGCTCAAAGTCATCGCCCACGTGGGCGATGTGAACGGCGGTCTGCACCCGCGCATCGACACCTGCCTGCTGCAGCGCATCCTTCAACGCCAGGGCATTCATGACCGTGGCCAGCATGCCCATCGAATCCGCAGTCGCGCGGTTCATCCCCGACAGCGCGCCGGTGGCTCCCCTGAACAGGTTGCCGCCGCCGACCACGATGCCGACCTGGATCCCGGCTGCCACCACGTCACGAATCTGGCCAACAAAGCCGGCCATCGTATCGGCGTGATAACCGAAGGCATCCGGCCCCATAAGGGCTTCGCCGGAAAGCTTCAGCAGGATGCGTCGAGCAACTGCCATGGTTCAGACCTGAGCAGCAGCAGCCACTTCAGCGGCAAAGTCAGACACCTTCTTCTCGATGCCCTCGCCCACCACGTACATCATGAAGCCGTGGCACTGCGAGTTCTTCGACTTGAGCATCTGCTCAACAGACTGCTTGTCGTCCTTGACGAAGGGCTGCGACAGCAGCGTGACTTCCTTGAGAAACTTTTGCACCGTGCCATCAGCGATCTTTTCCAGCATGGCTTCCGGCTTGCCGGCTTCCTTGGCCTTTTCGATCGCAACGCGACGTTCTGCTTCGATCAGTTCCGACGGAACGCCGGATGCATCCAGCGATTTGGGCTTGGACGCGGCAATATGCATGGCAATGTCACGTGCCAGCGCTTCGTCGCCCGTCACGTCGACCAGCACGCCAATCTTGTTGCTGTGGATGTAGCTGGCGAACTTGCCTTGGCCGTCCAGTCGCACAAAGCGACGTACCGACATGTTCTCGCCGATCTTGCCCACCAGTTCGGTGCGGAACGCTTCCACCGTGGTGCCGTTGTAAGGCAGCGCAGACAGGGCGGCGACGTCAGCGGGATTCTGCTCCAGCACCATGCTGGCCAGCGCATTGGAGAGCGCCATGAAATCGTCGTTCTTGGCCACGAAGTCGGTTTCGCAGTTGACTTCCACCATGGCAGCCGACTTGCCATCGGCACTAATGGCGATCGTCACCACACCTTCAGCCGCCACGCGGCTGGCGGACTTGGCTGCCTTGTTGCCAAAGCGCACGCGCAGAATTTCTTCTGCCTTTTGCATATCGCCACCGGCTTCCGACAAGGCCTTCTTGCAGTCCATCATCGGTGCGTCGGTTTTCTCGCGCAGTTCCTTGACCATGCTTGCAGTGATTTCTGCCATTTCCTACTCCTTACGATTCAATTTCAATGCGGCCAGTTTCAATTCGGCCAGTTCGATACAGAAAGAGGGGCAAATGCCCCTCCTCGAAATACAGTCGCCAACGATGATGTTGAATACTCAGGGGCGATATTGCTGTGGGCCTGATTTTACTCGGCGGCCACATCACCCTCTTCTTCAACCTCGACGAATTCCTCGCCGCCGACAATCTCGCTGATGACCTGGGCACGGCCTTCCAGCGCCGCATCGGCCATGCCACGTGCATACAGACGGATCGCACGTGCCGAGTCATCGTTACCCGGAATGACGTAGTCCACGCCTTCCGTGCTGTTATTCGTGTCCACCACGCCGATCACCGGAATGCCCAGCTTTTTGGCCTCGACCACGGCGCCTTTCTGGTAACCGACGTCGATGATGAACAGCGCATCAGGCAGGCCGCCCATTTCACGAATGCCGCCCAGGCTGCGGTTCAGCTTGTCGACTTCGCGCTGGACGGTGAGCGTTTCTTTCTTGGACAGACGGCCCGGTTCAGCCAGCGAGGCTTCCAGGTCGTTCAGACGCTTGATCGACTGCTTGACCGTCTTGAAGTTGGTCAGCATGCCGCCCAGCCAGCGCTCATCGACATAGGGCATTCCGGCGCGCCGCGCCTCTTCGGCGACGATCTCACGGGCCTGGCGCTTGGTACCGACGAACAGCACCGTGCCGCGATTGGCGGACAGTTTGCGGAGGTAGTCCATGGCTTCGAGATACTTGGCCATGGTCTTTTCGAGGTTGACGATAT
>JAWOJD010000076.1:0-7172 GCA_046484355.1 Thiobacillus sp. | reverse complement strand
GAGGGACGCGACCTGGATATCGAGGCGCGAACCCGATTGCGGCAGGAACAGGCGCAGCCGCAGCTTCAATCCCTGCATGACTGGTTGCTGCGCACGCGCGTCAATGTAGCCAATGGGGGTGGGACGGCGAAGGCCATCGACTACAGCTTGAAGCGTTGGCCAGCGTTGCGTCGCTATGCCACGGACGGGCGCCTGCCGATCGACAACAATCCAGTGGAGAAGACCATCTCAGAACTGCCACATGAACATTGACAATGCGTAGCCGCGCGACTACAGTTGCTTCATGATTGAAATTCGCAAAACCGCCGACTTCGTTCAGTGGCTCGACAACCTGCATGACCTGCAAGCGAGAGCGCGCGTCCAAACAAGGATCGAGCGGCTTGCTGCTGGAAACCCCGGAGATGTTGAGCCAGTTGGTGAAGGCGTCTCGGAATTGCGAATCAACTATGGCCCCGGCTATCGGGTGTAATTCAAGAAGCGAGGGCGAGAACTGATCATTCTGCTGGCTGGTGGAGACAAGAGCACCCAAGCCAAGGACATCAAGGCCGCCTTACGTCTCGCACGTAATCTTTCGGAGTAGCTACCATGACTAAAACTGTTACCACTCACTATGACGTCGCCGAACATCTCAGAACCCCCGAGGAAATGGCTGCTTATCTTGAAGCCTGCCTTGAGGAAGCTGATGGGGATGCCTCATTCATTGCCAAGGCACTCGGCGACATTGCGCGCGCAAAGGGTATGACACAAGTTGCACGAGATGCCGGGCTGTCACGCGAAAGCCTTTACAAAGCTCTTTCTGGTGATCGCGCACCGAGCTTCGACACCATCCTGAAAGTGGTCAACGCACTAGGCATTAAGCTGCATGCTGAAGCAGTTCGTGTCTGACCAATTGCCCAACCCTGCGTTCGAGAGGGACTGCGCAAAAGCGCGCAGCCCCTCAACTTAACGTTGAATGGAGCTTTGAACGGTAAGTGGCGAAGACCGGTCATATGAAGCGGTCGACCTGACAGGCTGCTCAGGCCGACGACTTGCCGTTCATGCCAGCCCTAAGACCGGCAGCTTTATGACCTACACCTGCCGCCCAGTAACGCTTTCCCCCGTCTCGCCAGTGTCTTTTCATTGCCGACAACCACTCCAGGCAGACGAAGCCACTTTCTGCATGCAGGGTCATTTTGGAATCGGAAAATAAAGCCCGGCAAACGTTGCAACTTGCCCTATGCAGCTTCCAGCACACGCATTTCGACGTGCAGGCCTGCGGCTGTCGCCATGTTGACCAAGGCATCCAGGGCAAACAAGTCGATTTTGCCGCGCATGAGATCAGAGACGCGCGGCTGCGTCACACCGAACAGCTTGGCAGCTTGCGACTGGCTCATGCCGACGCGGGCGATATGATTTTTCAAGGCCATCATCAAGACCGAGCGGAGCTTCATGTTCTCCGCTTCCTCAGGGGTGTCCTCAATGGCATCCCACACGCTGGAAAATCGTTTATTGCTCATTGTTCAATCTCCTTCAACAAATCCCGGTAGCGTTTCGCTGCCAAGTCGATATCTGCCTTGCTGGTTTTCTGCGTTTTTTTCTGAAAGCAGTGCAGCACATAGACGGCATCGGCAAACTTGGCGACATAGATCATTCAGGCAGCCGGCTGGGCGTATATCCGTCCCTGATCGGGGGGTTCCACCGTGGGTGCTGCCGCACCCACGCGTCAGCGGGTCTTGTAGAAGGTCAGCGGCACGCCCGCCTTGGCGATGGCCGGCTTCAGTTTCCCCACCACGTGCATTTCACACGGCTTGCAGTCAAACCGCAGGGTGAGCTTTTCGCTGCCGTTGATCAGCGTCAGCGGCGCGGCGCGCACGGTGCCTTGCACGCCGGTGACGCCCTTGGCCTGTTTGGGGCACAGGCTGAGCGAATAGCGCACGCAATGCTTGGTGATCATCAGCGAAACTTCGCCGGTTTCCTCGTGGCTTTCGTAGGCGGCAGCGACAACCTGCACGCCGTGCCTGGCGTAGAAATCGCGCGCCTTGTGGTTATAGACGTTGGCCAGATAGGTCAGGCTGTCTTCGGGATAGCGTGCAGGCGGCTCGACCGGCTGCGCGCGTGATGGACGCTGGTACGAAGCGGCTCGCCGGGCTTCCAGCGCGGCAACCGCATCCCGCCGCAAGGCGTTGATGCACGACGCAGGCACGAACCACGTCTGCTGCAGGTCCAGCGCAATGCCCATCGTCTCAAAAATGGTCGCGCCGAGCTTGCCCAGATTCTCGCGCAGGCTGGTTTCCGCCTTGGCGGCATCTTTCGCCGGCTCCCTGGCCTGATCCGCTGCTACCTCGACGCTGTGGCCATCTTCGTCGGTCAGCGTCAGCGAAAATCCCGTTGCGGTTTCCTGCAGGCTCATCCACACCCCGATGCGGCGCGTGCTGGATGACTTGTCCAGCAGCCGAATCCAGTTCATGTCGCGGTTGCGATTCACTGCCGTGCCTGCACGCAGATCCTTGAAACTCGTCATTGGATCCTTGGGAAATACACGCCACACGCCCTCCCCCGCCTTTTCGGCACGGTTGATGGCCAGCCCCGCCAGGTCTTTCTGCAGCGTGTAGTAACACAGTCCATCGCCATTGTTCAGCACGGTATCGGGCGAGTCGGTTTCCAGTTCCACCCATTTGTCGCCGACCTTGCGGACATGGCCAATCGGCAGGCCGGGGTTCTTCGGCGTGTCGAACGCGCCGATGTCGGCCTTGCGGCCATCGACGAAATAATCGGTGAATTCGCGATTGAAGTTCTGGTTGGGGTCAGGCGTGAAGGCAAATGTGGTGCGCCCGCTGGAGGCACGCGCGAACTCCGGCCGGCGCCCGATGATTTCGTCGAGCAGCGTGCGGTAATGGGCGGTGATGTTCTTCACGTAGCCCATGTCCTTGTAGCGGCCTTCGATCTTGAAGCTGCGGATACCAGCGTCGATCAGCGCTTCGAGGTTGTCGCTCTGGTTGTTGTCCTTCATCGACAACACATGCTTGTCGTGCGCGACGATGCGGCCTTCGATGTCGGTGACCTGGTACGGCAGGCGGCAAGCCTGCGAGCAGTCGCCGCGATTGGCGCTGCGTCCGGTGTGGGCGTGGCTGATATAACACTGGCCGCTGTAGGCGACGCACAACGCGCCGTGGACAAAGAATTCCAGCGTGCAGTCGGTGGCGGCGCGAATGGCGGCGATCTGCTCAAGGTCAAGTTCGCGCGCCAGCACAATCTGGCTCAGTCCCACGTCCTGCAGAAAACGGGCTTTTTCCGGCGTGCGGATGTCGGTCTGGGTGCTGGCGTGCAACTGGATCGGCGGCAGGTCCAACTCCAGCAGGCCCATGTCCTGGATGATCATTGCATCGACGCCGGCTTCGTAAAGCTGCCAGATCTGCTGGCGCGCAGGCTCCAGTTCGTCGTCACGCAGGATGGTGTTGAGGGTGACGAACACGCGCGCGTTGAAGCGATGCGCGTGTGCGGTCAGCCGCGCAATGTCGGCAATCTCGTTGGACGCCGCCGCGCGCGCGCCGAACGACGGGCCGCCGATATACACCGCATCGGCGCCGTGGTTGACGGCTTCGATGCCGATGTCGGCGTCGCGCGCGGGCGCGAGCAATTCAAGCAGATGGGGTTCCACAGGCGGCATTCCGGACAGCAAAGCGCCATTTTACCAGCCTGAATGCGTCAGAAATCCGCACGTTTCCTGCCCAATCCCATCCGCTGCAGGAACGGCTGACGTTCGATGAAATGGTGCTTGAGCGCGGCGCCCACATGCAGGACAACCAGCAGTAGCAGGGTGAAGTTCAGCGCCTTGTGCACATTTTCGAGCAGATCGCCCAGTTCGCGGCTCTTGTCGACCAGATCGGGCAGCGGCAGCACGCCGAACCACACGACGGGAAACCCCTTGGCCGAGCTCATCAGCCAACCCGACAACGGAATCGCGAGGATCAGCACGTACAGCAGGCCATGCACGATCTGACTGGCCCGGTGCTGCCAGGCCGCCATGGCAATCGTCAGCGGCGGCGGGGTATGCGTCAGCCGCCAGACCACGCGCATCGACGCCAGCATCAGCACCGTGATGCCGATCCACTTGTGATAGCTGTAGAGCTTGAGTTTGTCGGGCGACAACGGCAATTCGTGCATGTACACGCCAAGCGGGAAGCCGACGAAAATCAGCAGCGCCACCAGCCAGTGCAGCACAACCGCCGTTTTGGTATAGGGAATCAGCATGGAATCGAGGCTTGAAGTGTGGGGTTGATCAAGAATCCCAGCGCGCCGCCGCCACGTCGTCGCTGCCGCGCGCGTCCACCCAACGCTCACCGTCCGGGGTTTCTTCCTTTTTCCAGAACGGCGCGCGGGTTTTCAGGGCGTCCATGATGTACTCGCAGGCGGAAAAGGCTTCGCCGCGATGGCTGCTGGCCACGGCCACCAATACGATCGGGTCGCCCGGCAGCAGGCGGCCGACACGGTGGATCACCGTTACGTCAAGCAGCGACCAGCGCGTGTTCGCCTCCTCGACCAGCGCGGCGAGCGCCTTCTCGGTCATGCCAGGATAGTGTTCCAGCGTCATCGCCTGCACGTCGCTGCCTTCGTTCATGTCGCGCGCCAGCCCGACAAAACTCGCGAGCGCGCCGATGTCGGTGCGGCCCCGGCATATTGCGTCCGTTTCAGCGCCAAGGTCGAAGATTTCGGTCTGGACCCGGATCGTCATGCGCTCAGCCCCCGGTCACCGGCGGGAAAATCGCCACTTCGGCCTGCTCGGGCAGGACGGCATCGAGTGCGACGATGTCCTGATTGATGGCCACGCGGAACGCCCGGCTTGCCGCCAGCTCTTCCGCCCACGCGTCTCCGCGGGCTTGCAGGTGCGCCACCAGATCGGCTGCCGTAGCACCGTCGAAATCCAGGGTTTCCTCGGCCAGGCCGAACCGCTCCCGCAGACGGGCAAAATAGAGGATGCGCACGCTCATGCCAGCAGCTCCGAAAAAGGAATGAATCGTACTGTATCGCCTTGCTGAACGGTCTGGCCAACGGCAAGGTCGACCAGGCCATCGGCCCACGCGCACGACGTCAGCACGCCCGAGCTCTGATTGGGAAACAGCGCCAGCGTGCCGTTGGGCTGCAGGCGGGCGCGCAGGAATTCGCGCCGTGCGCCCGGCCGCGTCCAGGCAAAATCGGCCGGCACCGCAAACGCGCGATACAGCACATCGGCAACACCCATGCGCTTGAGCAGAAATGGCCGCACGAACAGGCAGAACGTCACAAAGGCCGACACCGGATTGCCGGGCAGGCCGATAAAGTCGGCTTGACCAACCTGGCCGAAGACAACCGGCTTGCCGGGCTTCATCGCCACTTTCCACATTTCGACCAGGCCCAGCTTCTCGACTGCGGCCTTCACGTAGTCGGCCTCACCCACCGATACGCCGCCGCTGGTGATGACGACGTCGGCCTTGCGCGATGCGCGCGCCAGTGCGGCTTCGGTGGCGTCCAGCGTGTCGGGCACGATGCCGAGGTCGATCAGTTCGCAGCCTAGGTCGTTGATCAGGCCGGTCAGTGTGTAGCGGTTGGAGTTGTAGATCTGGCCGGGCGCCAGGGCGGTGCCCGGCGTCACCAGCTCGTCGCCGGTGAAGAAGCACGCCACTTTCAGGCGTTTGAACACAGGCAGTTTCGCCAGCCCGACCGATGCGGCCAGGCCCATTTCCACTGCGCCGATGCGCGTGCCGGCGGCGAGGATTTCCGCGCCGGCTTCGATATCCTCGCCCGCGCGGCGAATGTTTTCGCCCAGGTGCGGCATCTTGTTGATCGCGACATCCTCTCCCAGCGCCATGCAGTCTTCCTGCATCAGCACTGCGTCGGCACCCGACGGGATTGGGGCGCCGGTGAAGATGCGCGCCGCCGTGCCGGGCTGCAGCGGCTGGCCGACTGTCCCCGCCAGAATGCGCTGCGACACCGGCAGCTTGACGCCCGCTGCCGCAATGTCGGCCAGCCGCACGGCATATCCATCCATCGCGCTGTTATCGAGCGGCGGCACGGTAATCGAGGACGTTTGCGGCGCGGCCAGCACGCGTCCAAGCGTTTTGGCGAGGGCGACGGTTTTGGTTGCGGTCACCCCGCGTGCGCGGTCGAGGAGGGTTTCAAGCAGTTGGTCGGCTGAGAGCATGGGTCAGGATCAGATCAGTGATGAGTGGAATGGCATCGATGTCGATGCTCGGGAAATCGTTGGGCGCCTCGACATCGGACGCCACGGCAAGGATATGCGGGTCGTCGGGAAACAGCCAGGGCTTGGCCGTCTCGGCGCGGTGCACCTCCAGCTTGGGGATCGCCTCGCGCTTGTAGCCTTCGACCAGCACCAGATCACAGGGCGGCAGTTTGTCTAACAAGGCATCCAGCGGCGGCGGCGTGTCGCGATGCTCGGTCAGCACCGCCGTGCGGTGGTCCGACGACAGTAGCACCGCTGCTGCTCCCGCCTCGCGGGCGCGCCAGCTGTCCTTGCCGGGCCGGTCGATATCGAAATCGTGGTGGGTGTGCTTGATTACCGCCACGCGCAAGCCGAGCGCCGCCAGTTGCGGCAACACGCGCTCGATCAGTGTGGTCTTTCCGCTACCGCTGTAGCCCGCGATTCCAAATACTTTCATGGCTGCATTGTCAGTGTGACGCAATAGGGTTATATTTTTTCATATATAACCTCTTCCTGCCAGCAGAGCCGACATCATGAACACGCCCGTTCTCACCGATCAGTTTGGCCGCCGCATCGACTACGTTCGGCTGTCGGTGACGGACCGCTGCGATTTGCGGTGCAGCTACTGCATCCCGGAAGGCTTCAAGGGGTTTGAAGAAGCGTCCGACTGGCTCAACTTCGACGAAATCGAACGCCTGATCCGCGGCTTTGCCCGGCTGGGTGTCAGGCTGGCTTGGGGACAATCACACGAATTTTTCGATCCATAGTGTTTCTCCGGGAGGTGTGGTGAGTGATAGGGGTAATTATAACCGGATTGGTGTGATGGGTGATGGGTAATTGGGAGATGGGGGATGCGGAGACGTGGGGACACGGAGACACGGGGATGCGGAATCTCTGCTGCTCTTCACTGTCAACTGTAAACTGCCCACTGCCGTGAAGCGTCCTTGCCGCTGCAAAGTACGATCAAGTCCCTCGGACTGCGAAAAGAGCGAAGGAG
>JAWOJD010000096.1:0-36895 GCA_046484355.1 Thiobacillus sp. | reverse complement strand
CTGGCTGTTCCGGTGATGGCACTACCATCACTCTCACTTCCTGCTGCGCCACCTTGCGGCTGGCTGTTCCGGTGATGGCACTACCATCACTCTCACTTCCTGCTGCGCCACCTTGCGGCTGGCTGTTCCGGTGATGGCACTACCATCACTCTCACTTCCTGCTGCGCCACCTTGCGGTTGCCTGTTCCGGTGATGGCACTACCATCACCCTCACTTCCTGTGGCCGTGGCTCTGGTCATTTCTTTCCCCAAATGGTCTGACGCAGTTCGGTCAGCTTGATCCGGGCGGAATCCCGGTTTGTCGCAAACTGTGTTTGTGGCTCAACGATCAGGCGCTTTCGCTGTTCCAGTATTTCCTGCCGGCGCTTTCGATCTGCTTCAACCCGATGGGCGTACTCAGCCTCAAATGTCCCGGCCTGTTGTCTGGTTTTCAGGGTTCGCAGGTAGCCGATCGCATTTTTGACGTGGCCGTCCTGCATCTGGCCTGCCAGCTCGTCGAGGATGAGTTGAGGATTGGGGCTGCCGTGCAGAATCTGCCGTGCGGTTTGTTTCTCGCCGGGAAGCAGCTTGTCCGGATAGATCAGGTTTTCCAGATCAGCGCTTGCTGGCGCAGTCCGGATGGTCTTGGGGAAATCGAATACGCCCACCCCCTCCAAGCTGTTATGGAGGGGGTGGTATGGAGTATTTATTTCCTTATTAGAGTGAGTTGCCGTTTCCGCAGAACTTGTTTCGCGGAAACGTGAACTGTTGTCTTGCGGTTCCGGCAACTCTTGTTTTACGGTTCCGGCAACTCTTGTTACGCGTTTTGAGCAACTGTTGTTTGCCGGATTCCGGCAATCTAGTTTGTTGGATTCCGACAAACTGTGGAATTCATTGGTTTCCAGGCATATTTTGGCCGGCAGAGTTGTCAACATAATCCGTGACAACAACTGGGATTGCATCCGGCTTTCCCGCACCTCTTCCATCATGCCGGACTCGATCAGTTTGGCTCGGGCATTCGACAACATGCGACGGCCAAAATGGAGATGGATCAGTGATTGGCTGGTCGGGCTGCTGAACCAGCCTTCCTTGTCAACTTCGTTCCGGGATAATGTCTGCCGCAGCCGATTGAACAGGCTGGACATATAGAGACCCGCCAAAGCGCTGTCCGCCGCCCACGCGAACGGAGCGTAGAACATCACCGGTTTACCGAGCAGCGTTTTCAGTACCCGGTCTTCCCATGACCAGGGGCGGTAGATGGTATTGGCATACTGGCACAGCCTCAAAGCCAGACGGTCAAGATCGACCCTGAACCAGAGTTTGGCTGGCATGCCACGTCTTGATTCCTGCAAGATGCCGTCTTTTAAAAGAACTTTGCGAGACGTTTCAATCTCCCGGACACTCAATCCGGCGACCTGCTTCCATTCCTTCGAGGTCTTCCAGAACCACCCTCCGCGATTGGGCTGCTTGTCCAGGACCACACGGGTCATAAAAATTGCGTGTCCAAGCATCAGGGCGGCTTTGGGAGAACCCGTCAATTCGGCGAGGGGCGGGTAATACGCCACGTAGCGGTTACCAAGCGCCGACAGGAGGTCTTTCACCCCCAGGGCCAGGTTTTCGTTTACCTGACTCGATTTGGCAGCTATGGCGTATGCGTGGGGCATCATCTGGTCCTAGATGACCTGCCCCCACTTGGCTTCTGCCTGATCCGACAGCAGCTCAAGAATGCGATCAATTCGAATCTTGAACCAAAGCTCGGCCGGCAAGCCCGCCCGCCGTTCAATCAGAATATCCAGCTCCCGCAGGATGCGGCGAGCCGTTTGCTGCTCGAAGCGGGTCAGTCCCGTTTCAGCCTTCCATTCATCACCGGTCTTTCTGAACCAGCCTTCCGCGTCTTTCGGAAGGCGGTCAGTCGTGTAAATCGCATATGACAGGAACAGTGCTGCCACAGCGCTGCCTGTCAGACTCACATAGGCACGCTGGAACACGATTGGCTCATCGAATATGTCCAGCAACATTGCAGGGCTGATCGTGTCGTAGACGGCCTGATCGTCTGTCGATGGATTCATTGGCAGACAGTCCGGAGGCGTGACACGGCTTTTATTTCTGGCCATGGTGCTTCCTTTGGGGTTCGTTGAACTCATTGACGGTTGCGTACAGCGCGTCGAGGGAATAGCTGCTGAAGAACCCATGCAGAAGCATGATTTTTTCGCGCAGAGTGGTGACCTCGGGGTATTCCTCACCCATCCCGAACCAGCATTGATGGATCAGATCGCGGATGCTTTCATCTGGTAGCGCGATACGGCCGATTTTGCGGTCATTCTTGAGGAGCTTGCGGTAGGTCTGGATGACACGCAGGTCGGTCGACGGGAACAGTTGGTTCAGCATCGACTGGCTTGCGCCATTCTGGATGCAATACACCAGATGCTCGGTTTCCACCTTGCGCCGATACAGGGTTTCGATGCCGAGTTCGAAACCGCCTTCGTCGATCGAGAAATGGATGTCGGGATGGCCTGATGAGGCCAAGTGCAAAATGTCATTGATGGCGAGACCTCGCAACCGATCCATGGAGCTCGGACAAACGCCCTTTTCCAGCAGGACGGCAAGGTCGCCACGCTCAAGCTGCTCGATCAAGTGCATGAGCAGCGAGGCTCTCAGCGTATTGTCGGTGACGCGAACCATCATCATGATCCAGACCCTCCGCGAATGGCCGAGAGCAACTCCAGGCACACGCCGGCAATTGGGTTGTCCGGATTCAGGAGCCATGGAATTGGCAGAAACTCACCTTGGCCACCAATGTTGTGCTGGATGGCGAGTTCCAGGCCACCCAGCGTTTCCTGGCTCCCCTCTTCCAGGATCAAGGTGCGCCACTCATTGGGCTCTTCAAGGCCAGACCGGCACACGTCCGGTTCGAACTGTCCGCTTGCCATCGCAAGCACCCACCATGCAGCCTGGCGGCTTTGCGCGTTCTCGTTCAAGTCAAGTGGGCCATCCTTGGGGAATCCCATGCAATACCCCATGGGCATGCCAGGTGAAGGCTCATAGCAGGAGCCGAGGCCGGCGGAGACAAGCACTTGCTGAATCAAGGTCACCAACCGGTCCGGCTCTCCACTCTCAGCTGGGATCGGGGGGAAACTGACTGTGGAATGGGAAGCCGTTGAACTCACTCTTTGGCTGGGTTCACCGTGCTCTGTTGCGGCCTGCTTAGTGAGAGTGGTACTCCCGGGCAATCGTGGAGCAAGAGCAATGGACTGTGACGATTTCCCCGGTTCCTGGCCGACGGACTCGGGTGTGGATTGAGTCTGGGGTTCGACCGGACGCTGGGGCTTGCATATCCGCTGCAAACCTTCCAGTGTCATGTCGGGGAAGCGCTCCATAGCAGTGAGCAACTTGCCCATGTCCCGCTCATTCAATTCCAGCCGGGCAGACAAGCTGGCTTCGCATCGACCAAGAAACAGGTCTGCGGTAAACGCATGGCTATCTTCCAGAACCATGCCGGCTACGGTCTTTGCGGTTGGCGTGACCACCTCGGCGTAGAAAGCGCTTTCCTCGATGTCGTGATGATTGGCCAGCTTCAACAACAGGTTCAGGCGGGGCTGGATGGCTCGCACGGCTAAACCGGAAAGCCACGGGCCGACATCGGCAATTTTTTCGACTGCGAATCGGTACATGCTGAGTGTTCGCAGATCAGTCTGGAGGCCGAATCTCTTGATTTCGGCTTCAAACTCCCGGTGTGAGAGTGTTTTACCGCTCTCCTCTTCCATCTGGCGCTTGATTTCCAGCGTCCCGTTGGCACGATCCCAGAAGGTCATGTCGTTGCGCTGGGTGTTTTCGGCCATATGGGCCAGCAGAACGGATGCTTCGCCGCGCCAGGCTTTGATGATGACGCGGGTTTCGCGAAACTTCGGATCCGTGGTTTCTTCCCACAACTCCCGGATGGCCTGCAGGCGGGTATTGCCACCTGCGTACAGGATGTAATGGGTTTCTCCTGGCCGCTTGGTGACAGTCAAGGGTTGAAGAATTCCATTGACCCGGATGCTCTCCTTCAGCTCCGCGTAGGCTTCGTTGTTCGCTTTGCGGGGATTTCGCTCATAGAAGTGAACGGCGGTTACGGGAAGACTCGCCCACGAGTCATCCACTTCAGTATCGTGCTTGAGGTCGCTCCCGCTGTTTGGCGTCGGCACGTTCAGGCTGTTGGACACTTCCAGCTTCAGGCGCTCCCGTACCGTCCGCTTTTCCGAATCGGACTTTGGGGTAAACCCATGCTTGGCAGCCAAGTCCACCATCTTGATCGAACTCGGGATATTCATGAGTGGGGGCTTTTTCTTGCCGCCCGCCATCATGCTTCCGCTCCGTTACGGCTTGGGTCCTGTGCTGCCTCCGATCCGGCGTAATGCCCTGCGAGGCTCGGCACCAACTCCCAGAGGAGAGCGTGCATGGTTTCATAGACAGACGGCATCGTGCCCTTGCGCGACGGCTCATGCCGGTGTGCGGGGATGCACAGGGTGGCTGATTCCTTGTAGGACTTGGCGTCTGGGACTATCGTATCGAGGACCGTGACCCGTCCGCCCAGCTTGATGAAGTCCTGTCTGATCGACTCTGCAATAATTCTCGCGTCAGCAGTCCGGTCCTGCATCGATATGACTGCCTTGACCGGCCCTACCCTGTATTTCGAGTTTGGGGAGGGCTCAAGCCGCGCCAGCAATTCCATCGTGCCCGTTTTGAACTCGCGTGCTGACAGGATTTCCGGCTTGATTGGGGAAATGATCTGCGTGGCGGCGAGTGCGGCGGTGTCCTGCAGTGGGCCTACGGTTCCCTGCGTGTCGATCAAGACGCAGTCGTAATAGTCTTCGGATACGGCGGGGGAATTCAGGGCATTGCCAAGTCGCTCGCCACGATCAATCCGGTGCAGGAGCCAGGTTTGCAGACTGCCATCTGGATCGTCCGACCGGATTACATCGAGCCCATCGATTACCGTCTGAGAGATGCAATCCTCGGTGACATAACCGGTGGTGATGACCTTTGTGAGGCCAAACGGAGCTTCGCGCTTAATACGGAAATATTTTGATAGCGCGGGCTGCACATCGGCGTCGACAAGCAGGACTCTCAGCCCCATGTCCGCCATGAGTGCGCCAAGATTTGCTGCCAATGTGGTCTTGCCGACCCCGCCCTTCGTACTCAATACAGTGAACTTGATCATAGCCCTCCCCAGGTTTGACAGATGATGTGGACAAGCTCGGTTGAGCTCCCAGGCGAGTTGGTGCCTGGCGGTGCCGGCGCCCGGCATCACGCCATCTGATCAGGCATACGGAATCGATGGAAAAAGTGTCGGGTTACTCCTTCAATACTCCTTCAAATAGTCATCGAGGCCGTGATCAGCGAAGACCTTGCGGATACGTTTGATCTCCTCGTAGAGCGTGCCACGTGGGATTCGGAGCCGCTCGGCGGCTTCTTTGATCAAAAGGCCCTCATCGCCCAACATCAGGCACAAGCGCCGTTGCGCCGGGGTCAACTGCTCGAGCGCGCGCCCCACGTCGATGCGCGCGTGTTGCCGATCCACACCCTGGTGATCGCCGCCGGCCTTGGACTCGGCATCGGCGAGCAATTCGCCGAATGTCATCCCGTCCTCGGAGCCGTCGATCGTCGCGTCGAGTGACAACGCATCGAGATCGCCGGCGCGCTTGTCCGCCGACTTCTCCCGCGCAAGGTCGGTCAGCTTGTTGCGAATGACCTGGGCCATGTAGCTCACGGGTGGGTTGTTCGGGTCGGGTCTGAGCTTCTGGCGCACCACGATCCAGTGCGCCAGGCAGTCCTGAACCAAGTCGTCGAACTCCTCGCGCGCGAGGGTTCGATATCGCCTTCGAAATTCATTAACCAGCTTCTTGGTGACTGCAATTTCCCACTTCTGGAGTCCATCTCCGTGCTTGAGCGCCATTTCGTTCCCCGTCGGTTGCCTGACGGGGAAGGGAGCGAGCGCAAATCGGGCCTAAATCTAACGTAATCAAGCACTTCCAATATGAAATTCCGCTCATTCCGACACTTCTCGATCGGATTCCGTAACTGAAACCCGAGAGGCGTTCTCGATAGGTGGCGATCGCCGGCGATGGGTGCCGGACAACGCGGGACAGCTGTTGGGAACGCCTTGGGACGTAGGAATGCCACCGCGGACGCGAACGCACGGCAGGGACTGCGAATCAGGAAACAGGCCTGACCACGCTGAGTGGCCGAGCCGCCGAGCCGAAGCGGCTCAATTCACTAGGACGGGAATACAGATGAAACGAGGAATGCAAATCGCGGGCACTACAGATGCAGCGATCGACAAGGCACCGGAGAAAGTCGTCGTAGGGGCCGGAAAAGAAAACCACCCCATGGACCACGGCAAGCAAATCCGCGACGCGGTACGTGCCCGCCAGCCGGTCGGGAGCTTTGACGCCCGGGCGATCCGGGAGCTCACGCAGACAGCGCGGGTCGACCCCACCACCCTGCGACGCACCATCCGACGCAACGAGCTCCGCCAGATGGTTCCGCTAGCGGACTCGACAATCTATGAGCTGGAACGTCGCGGTGAATTTCCGCAGCGATTCTTCCTGACCGCCCGCTGCGTCGTCTGGGACCTGGCCGAAATCGCGGAATGGCTGCGAAGCCGGCGCCAGCCAGGGGACAACGGGGTAAAGAAGGCGCCGATGCCGGATTTCCGGCTGCGCAAGCAGCGCTCCCGCTCGGGTGACGAATAGCTCGCTCCTTGCCCTGCCGGCTGCGGGTGCCCCGTGGTCCCCTTCGGGCGTATCGGATCTCTCTCGCATGGGCGAAGGCGGGTTCAACGCGCAGGAAGAAGAGGAGGGGGAGGCGGACGCGTTCGCCCATGACACGCTGATTGCTACTGCTGACTACAAGTAGCTATCAGCGCAACCGGTAATTTACGGGCGGATTGACATCTCGCCAGGAATCGTTCGGGGTACCTGCAGTTGGAGCGGCGGATTGACTGGCATCAGCCGAACCACCTGAAGCTCAACAATCGCTGGAGCCACGAGGCCTGGGCATCGAAGTGCTCTGGGGACTGCGGAACAGCATCTGCATGGGCAAGCCTTGGTCGTCTTCGGAACGAACGCCAACCAAGCGCCGGAGTTCGCAGGGGACCGCACGGCCAGTAACATGCGCGACCATGGCATCGAGGACGTCGTCAGCTTGAACGTCTTGCCTTCGAGTTTTGCGAAGAGCTCGATTCAGGAGAATCGTCGCCTCGGGCTCCCAGGCAGACAACAAAGCGAGGCGTTCCTTGATGCCATCGGCCTTGCTCTTCCGATATCGCATCGGCTTTCCACCGTTCAACCCCCAGAAGCAAACCTCCGGATGGATCTCGATGACTTTTCGCCTCGCGCCAGGGTTTCCGAACATCACCTGATCGACCTCGACGATCTTCTTGCAGATGCCCCAGGCCTGAGCCGACAAGCTGCGACCAACTTCATCGAGGTTCCACGCACGAGCCTGCACGATGTCGCCGGCCTTCGATGCGCGACGCGAGGGTGGCGAAAAGACACTCGACGCTCTCGGTCCCAATAATGCACGGGCCTGCTGGTCGCAGGGGCGCGATGGGCAGTCTCGCCACGGAAGGCCGATTGGAATGTCGACGAGAATCCTGTCTGCCCCGCTCCACTCAGTGAAAAGCTCGGAGAAGCTTGAATGCACACGATAGGTCAATCCAGTACCTTCGTGTGCGACCGCGATCCAACCCGCTCGACATCCATCGACGCCGACGGAGATCGAGACACCCCCCCCGCCTTCCACACAATCCACGTTCACGCCTGCAGCATACCGGCGAGCGCTACGCGTCGCCCGCTCTCGGGCAGAAAGAGGCTGGCAAAGATCGACGAGTGACTGCCCCTCATATCGGCGCCGCCGTGGTCGCCACGCTTATCGTCGGCGGCAGCAAGGTCGGCGTGTGCGACCCCCCCGCCACCCACGCATCGATCATGTCCGCCCATTCCTGCAGCATGTGGCGGCGCTGCTCCGCATACTCGGCCTTGTTGTATACGCCGCGCGATGACCGCCCATCCTCGTGGGCCAAGCACTTCTCGATCCAGTCGCTGTTGAAACCGAGTTCGTTCAGGATGGTGGAACCGGTCCTCCGCAGGTCATGCACAGTGAACGGCTCCAATGGAAGGCCTGTCTCCTTCGCTTTCTCTACTAAGGCTTGGGTCACGCGGTTAAGTGTCGCCTTCGACATGCAGCGATCGGCGTCATAGCGCGAAGGCAGCAGGTAACGTGATCCACCAGCACAGGTTCGCAACGCGACCATGATGTCAAGCGCCTGCTGGGAGAGATAGACGTTGTGCGGTTTGCCCGCCTTCATCCGGCTCTTGGAGATCGACCAAACCGCATTCTCGAAATCAACTTCATTCCAGGTGGCCTCGATCAACTCGCTCTTGCGCACAAGCGTGAGCAGGATCAGGCGCAGCGCCAGGCGGATAGTCGGTAGGGTCGCAATCGCTTCGAGAACGCGATGCATGACCCGGATTTCCGACGGAGACAGCGCGCGATCCTTGGGCACAAAGGTCGCGATCGACGACGGGCCGACTTCGTCTGCGGGATTTGGCGCCTTGTCACCGTGTTGAGCCGCGAACGAAAAAACCTGCTTCACGATGTCGCGGACATGCACGGCTGTGGCCGGCGCTCCGCGCTCCTTGACCTTCGCGCAGAGGTTACGCAGATCCTCCGGCCCGATCTCGATCAAGAGGCGGTTCCGGAATGCCGGCAGGATGTCCCGGTCGATGATGCTTTTGCGCATCGACTTGGTGCTTTCCGCCATCCGTGCTTCTTCGAGCCAGCGGTTGGTGAACTGCTCGAAGGTCTTGGCCTCGGACAGGCGCCGTTTCTCGCGCTGCTTTTCCTGGCTGGGTGACCGGCCCGCCGCAATCGCCCGCCGCGCTTCCATGCAGCGCTCACGTGCCATCAGCAGCGAGATGCCTTCCTTGGTCCCGTAACG
Organism: Thiobacillus sp.; assembly: GCA_046484355.1. GTDB lineage: Bacteria > Pseudomonadota > Gammaproteobacteria > Burkholderiales > Thiobacillaceae > Thiobacillus. Next base: position 27,934 of record JAWOJD010000096.1, on the reverse strand, counting down.
TCCAATCGTGAGCGTCTCGCGGCGGCCGTTAAGCCGGTAGTCGAGCCGAAAGGTGATCGTGCCCTTGGGCGAGACGGTCACGTACATGCCGTCTCGGTCGGCAACCTTGTAGGCGGTAGCCTTGGGTTTCAGGCCCCTCAACATCCCATCTGACAGCATCGTTACGCCCTCCTTGCGCGAGAATTTTACCGTCGCAAAAAATTAGGCGCTACTAATTATTTAAATCGTTGTTTTTATTTAATTTTTAGCCACTATTTTTACCGTCAATTCGCTTTTTGACGTGACGGTAAAATTTTTTTTAATCCAGACCGGAAATTTTTACCGTCGTATTTACCGTCAGGCTGAAAGGCACGCCGTCGATAGATCGCGATACATATCGACAGATAATTATTATTTATTTCAATTAGTTAACGAGTATTTTCGACCGGTTTCGATAGGCCTTGAAAGACGTTGAATTATTCCCACTCGATGGTCGCCGGCGGCTTGCCGCTAATGTCATAGACGACGCGATTGATGCCGCGCACTTCGTTGATGATGCGGTTGGAGACCTTGCCGAGCAGGGTGTAGGGCAGTTCGGCCCAGTGGGCGGTCATGAAATCGCTGGTGACGACGGCGCGCAGGGCGACGACATAGTCATAGGTCCGGCCGTCACCCATCACGCCGACTGACTTGACCGGCAGAAACACGGTGAAGGCCTGGCTGGTTTTCTCGTACCAGCCGGAAATGCGCAGCTCCTCGATGAAAATGGCATCGGCCAGGCGCAGCAAATCCGCGTATTCGCGCTTCACTTCGCCGAGGATGCGCACACCCAGGCCCGGACCGGGGAAGGGATGGCGGTAGACCATGTCGTGCGGCAGGCCCAGGGCAACGCCCAGTTCGCGCACTTCGTCCTTGAACAGTTCGCGCAGCGGCTCCAGCAGTTTCAGATGCAGGGTGTCGGGCAGTCCGCCGACGTTGTGGTGGCTCTTGATGGTGTGCGCCTTCTTGGTTTTGGCGCTGGCCGATTCGATGACATCAGGATAGATGGTGCCCTGCGCCAGCCACTTGGCCTTCGGCAGTTTCTCGGCCTCTTCCTGGAACACGTGCACGAATTCGCGGCCGATGATCTTGCGCTTCTGCTCGGGTTCGGAGACGCCCGCCAGCGCGTCCATGAAGCGGTCGCGCGCATCGACGTGGATGACCTTGACACCCAGGTTGTCGGCGAAGGTCTGCATCACCTGCTCGGCCTCGTTCAGGCGCAGCAGGCCGTTGTCTACGAATACGCAGGTGAGCTGCTGGCCGATGGCACGGTGCAACAGCGCGGCAACGACCGATGAATCCACCCCGCCCGACAATCCCAGAATCACTTCATCGCTGCCGACCTCGCTGCGCACCTTGCCGATGGCTTCGTCGACGTAATCGGGCATGTTCCAGTCGCCCGCGCAGCCGCACAGGTCACGCACGAAGCGGTTGAGAATGGTCTTGCCCTGCAGCGTGTAGGTGACTTCCGGATGGAACTGAACGCCGTAAAACTTGCGGTCTTCATCGGCCATCGCGGCAATCGGCGTGGCAGCGTTGGACGCCATCAGTTTGAACCCGGGCGGCAAGGCAGTGACCTTGTCGCCGTGGCTCATCCATACATCGAGCATGCCATGACCCTCGTCGTTGACGCGATCCTGGATGTCGCGCAGCAGCGCAGTGTGGCCATGCGCGCGAATTTCGGCGTAACCAAATTCGCGCTTGGCGGCATTTTCCACCTTGCCGCCAAGCTGCGCCGCCATGGTCTGCATGCCGTAACAGATGCCCAGCACCGGCACCCCGAGGTCGAACACCCCCTGCGGTGCGCGCGGTGTTTCATCCTCGTAAACCGAATTCGGCCCGCCCGAGAGGATGATGCCGGCCGGCGCAAAATCGCGCACGAACTGCTCGGTCACGTCGTTGGGATGAAGTTCGCAATACACGCCCGCTTCACGCACCCGGCGCGCAATCAGCTGGGTGTACTGGGAACCGAAATCAAGAATGAGAATTTTCTGGTGCATGGCAATATGGGATCAGGATTCAGGGAGCAGGATGGCAGGGCGGACAAGGAGCGATAAAGAAAAAGCCACGCCCTGCGTGACTTTCCCCGGCCCCTGAGTCCTGACCCCTGGTCACTTACTCAAGACGATAATTTGGTGCTTCCTTGGTGATCTGGACATCGTGGACGTGCGACTCGCGCACCCCTGCCGATGTAATTTCGACGAATTCGGCCTTGGCATGCATGTCCCGAATGTTGGCGACGCCCAGATAGCCCATGCTGGACCGCAGGCCGCCCATCAACTGGTGGATCACGCCGAGCGCGCTGCCCTTGTAGGGGACGCGACCTTCGATGCCTTCTGGCACGAGTTTCTCGGCGCTTTTTTCGGTGTCCTGGAAGTAGCGGTCGCTCGACCCCTGCTGCATCGCACCCAGCGAGCCCATGCCGCGATACGACTTGTACGAGCGCCCCTGAAACAATTCGACTTCGCCCGGCGCTTCTTCCGTGCCGGCCAGCAGGCCTCCCAGCATCACGCAACTTGCGCCCGCCGCGATCGCCTTGGCGATGTCGCCAGAATAGCGAATACCGCCGTCTGCAATCACGCCCACGCCGCTGCCTGCCAGGGCGGCAGACACGTTTGCCACCGCAGTGATCTGCGGCACGCCGACTCCTGCGACCATCCGCGTGGTGCAGATAGAACCGGGGCCGATGCCAACCTTGACCGCGTCTGCGCCATGTTCGACCAGCGCGGCGGCAGCGGCCGCGGTCGCGATATTGCCGCCGATCACCTGCACATCCGGAAAATTCTGTTTGACCCAGCGCACCCGGTCGAGCACGCCCTTGGAATGGCCATGCGCCGTATCCACGGTAATGATGTCGACCCCTGCAGCCACCAGTGCCGCCACCCGCTCTTCGGTACCTTCGCCGGTGCCCACGGCTGCGCCCACACGCAGGCGGCCCATGGCATCCTTGCAAGCCATCGGATGCTCGCTGGATTTCTGGATATCCTTGACGGTGATCAGGCCACGCAGCTCAAACGCATCGTTCACCACCAGCACGCGCTCCAGGCGGTACTTGTGCAGCAGCGCCATCGCCTCGTCGAGGCTCGCGCCCTCCTGCACCGTCACCAACCGGTCTTTCGGGGTCATGATGTTGGCCACCGGCTGATCGAGGCTGGTCTCGAAACGCAGGTCACGGTTAGTGACAATCCCGACCACCTTGCCGCCGTCAAGCACCGGTAAGCCCGAAATCTTCTTGCTGCGCGTAATCTCCAGCACCTGTCTCACCGTCATCTGCGGCTCGACCGTGATGGGGTCCTTGACCACGCCAGACTCAAAGCGCTTGACTGCTGCAACCTGCGCCGCCTGCATCGCAGTGTTCATGTTTTTATGGATGATGCCGATCCCGCCCTCCTGTGCCAGCGCAATCGCCAGCCGGGCCTCGGTCACTGTGTCCATCGCGGCTGACAGCAAGGGGAGGTTCAGGGAAATGGTGCGGGTCAACTGCGTGGACAGGCTGACTTCGCGGGGAAGGATGGCAGAATGGGCGGGAACGAGCAGAACGTCGTCGAACGTCAGCGCTTTTTGCAGAACACGCATGGGCTTTCCTTAAAGCAAAGCGGAAGTATACGCGTGCCCCTTGCACACGTCCAAGCAGGCATGCAAGCTGGCGTGGATTGGTCGAAATCTACCAACCCAATAGCACGTCCGTCGGTTGACTCGCTTGCGCGTTACCGCTAAGTTTGAGTGCAGCATTCAACCTGCTAGGGCGCTAGGTTCAGCCCGCCCCTGATCGCCATACAACTCGAGGAGATAAACCATAATGTCCAAAGCTTTACTTGCTCTGACTTCCGTTGCCCTGCTGGGCCTGTCTGGCTGCGCCGATCTGTACGTCAACCAGCCGGCAGGCCAGCCCGCCGCTAAGGCTGCCACTGCGACCATAGCACCTGCTGCCGCGACCGCAACCGCACAACCCACCATCAGCGCCGCAGCCCAGGCCGCCCTGAGCGCTGCCCAGGCGGACGCCAAAATGGCCAAGTCCAAGTTTGCCCTGTGGACCACAGCCGAGAATGCGCTTAAAGCCGCGGAAGAAGCCGCCAAAAAAGGCGACAGCGACACTGTACTGAAGCAGTCCAACCTGGTCAGCGACCATGTCAAGAAAGCCTTGGTCCAGCTCGACTATCCGATGCTCAAAGTCGGTGACTGAGTCTCCCCGCCTTGACAAGCAAGCCTTCCGGATTCATGCCGGAAGGCTTTTTTTTGTGGGGGCTTTGGTGTTGTCTGTCCACGGCCATGCTGAGTTGTACAAATGGACGGACAACCAGGGCAAGGTACATTACACGGATCAGCCTCCGACCGTGGACACTCAACGGATCCGGGGCGCCGGCTCAGGTCAGGCTGACACCACCAGCCAGGCAAGGCAATCGCTTAAAGCGAAGGACCAGGCTTTCCAGAAGCGTAAACAGGAAGCCGAGGACGCCCGCGCCAAGGCCGAGAAGGAAGCCGAGCAGGAACGCATTCAGCGTAAAAACTGCGCCAAGGCCCGTAGCAACCTCGGCACCCTGCAAAATTCCCCGCGCGTTTACACCACCAACGCCGCAGGACAGCGCACCTACATGGATGATGCGGCCCGCGCCAGCGCACTGGCCAACAGCCAGAAAGCCGTTTCCGACTTCTGCAAATAACGCTGCCGTCAGCCTTGCGCTGATTCTTGGCCTTGAACTGATTCCGGCTTGGCGGGCTCTGCTGCCTGATCGCTCGTCAGTTCGCCACCACCCTTCTTGGTGACTTTGCCCTCCTCCGCCCGTTTGCGGCGAACCTCCTTGGGATCGGCAATCAGCGGGCGATAGATTTCCACCCGGTCCTTGTCGCGAACGGACTCTCCCAGCTTGACCAGCTTGCTGAATATCCCGACCTTGTTCGTCGCGAGGTCGATTTCGGGGAAGGCCTCCAGAATGCCGGAGGCGCGGATAGCCTCATCCACAGTTGCGCCCTCGGCAAGCCGGACCTGCAACAGGGGCTGCTGCCCGGGCAGCGCATAAACCACCTCGACATGGATTTCAGCTGCGCTCATCCGTGAAACACCTCATCGGCCCGACGCACGAAGGCATCGACAAAGGTATTGGTAATGTGGCTGAACACTGGTGCCAGAATCGTTTCCAGCACCCGACTGGAGAACACGTACTGCAGCCGAAATTCGATTTTGCAGGCGTCGTCTCCCAATTGAATAAACGACCAGTCGCCCTCCAGTTCGGAAAATGGGCCTTCTTTCAGCTTGATACGCATTTCATGCGGATGCGTTTTGCTGTTTTCCGTGGTGAAACTCTGCCGGATGCCCATGTAGGCGATGTGGATCGTCGCCACCGTTAGGTGATCGTCGCGCGTTTTCAGCTCGGTTCCGCCGCACCAGGGCAGGAAAGCAGGGTAATCCTCGACCCGATCCACCAGTTCAAACATGCGTTCGGGGGAGTGCGCCACCAGCACACTTTTCTCCACACGTGCCATCAGTCACTAAAGCCTTGTAAAATCAAGAATTGTACGCAAGCCCGTCCGCCATGAGCATCGTAGACAACAAAAAAGCCTTTCACGATTATTTCATCGAAGAACGATTCGAGGCCGGACTCGTGCTGGAAGGCTGGGAAGTCAAAGCCATTCGCGCGGGTCGCGTTCAGCTGAAAGAAGCCTATGTCGTTGTCAAGAACGGTGCGGTTTACTTGATCGGTTGCCACATCAGCCCGCTGCTCACCGCCTCTACCCATATTCACCCCGATCCCACGCGTTCACGCAAATTGCTGCTGCACATGGACGAAATCAACAAGCTCATCGGCAAGACCGAGCGTGCCGGCTTCACGCTGGTGCCGCTCAACATGCATTACACCAAGGGTCGCATCAAGCTGGACATTGGCCTGGCGAAAGGCAAAAAGCTGCACGACAAGCGGGCAGCAGACAAGGACCGCGAGTGGCAGCGCGAAAAGCAGCGCCTTGTCCGCACCGCCCAAGCCTGACAGTGTTGTTTTTCCGACCAGCGGACACATTAAAATGTCGGGCAGTTGGTGAAATAATGTAAATTTGTCGAAACATTGACTATAATTGTTGACATATCGTCAACCAAGGACGCCGCGATGTCTGCTCTTCCGGTTTACCAAGTAGAGTTCATCCCGCTGGAACGTCGTCTGGGTGATCGGCGCACCGCTCCGCACGATGCCGCATTGCCACGCGGCATCACGGCAGATCGCCGCGCGGTATCGAGCCGGCGTTCCGAAGACCGTGCAACCGCGTCGCTGACCTTCGTCTAGTTTCAGCCCACCTGAACGCGGGACGGACCCGTGTTCAGTTGACCTATCGTTCTTGCAGAAGCGAAGCCGTGCTGCCTGAAGGCCGCCAACACGGCTTCTTCCCCCGCAGGATCACACGCCACCAGCAAACCGCCGCTGGTCTGCGGATCGCACATCAGCTTGCGCTGCCACTCGGCAATATTGGATTCCACATCGACTTCATGTCCATAACTGGCCCAGTTGCGTCCTGCGGCGCCAGTCTCCTCGCCCGATTGCGCAAGGCGTAAGGCCTCCTCGATCACCGGCAACTGGTCAAACCGGATCTGCGCCGACAGGCGCGCGCCGCGGGCGATTTCCAGCACATGACCGAGCAGGGCAAAGCCGGTCACGTCGGTCATGGCATGCACGCTATCCAGCTCGCCCAGCACCGTGCCAACCGTATTCAACTGGGTGGTGGTTTCAACCATCAGGCGATAGCCCTCGGCAGAGAGCGTGCCTTTTTTCAGCGCGGCGGACAGAATCCCCACTCCCAGCGGCTTGCCCAGGATCAGCACATCGCCCGGACGCGCCGAGCTGTTGCGCTTGATCCGCTCAGGGTGCACCACGCCGATGCCGACCAGACCATAAATGGGTTCAGGCGCATCGATGGAATGTCCACCGGCAACGGGAATGCCAGCCTCGCGGCAGACCGCTTCCCCCCCGGCCAGGATTTGGCGGATGGACTCGACCGGCAACTTGTTGACCGGCATGCCGACAATGGCCAGTGCGAACAGGGGCTTGCCGCCCATGGCGTAGATATCCGACAGGGCATTGGTCGCGGCGATGCGGCCGAAATCGAAGGCGTCGTCGACAATCGGCATGAAAAAGTCGGTGGTGGCGACGATGGCCTGGCTGTCGTTGAGGCGGTAAACCGCCGCATCGTCGCTCGATTCCGTTCCCACCAGCAGGTTGGCAAAGCTGGCCATCGGCGCACTTTTCGCCAGAATGTCATTCAAAACGGCGGGGGCGATTTTGCAGCCGCAGCCGCCGCCGTGTGAAAATTGCGTCAGTTTGATTGTTTCCACGTACTGCTTTCCGAAAGTTGAGTCCATTTGCGCGCCGCCACCGTAGCAGAACTGCATGCCTTTGACGAGGTGATCGACGTCCGCTCCCCCGGCGAATTTGCGGAGGACCACGTCCCCGGCGCCTTGAACCTGCCGGTGCTGACCGACCCAGAACGTGCCCGCGTCGGCACGATGTACAAGCAGGTATCGTCGTTCGAGGCCAAGAAAATCGGGGCCGCGCTGGTGTCGGGCAATATTGCCCAGCATCTTGAACATCATTTCGCCGACAAGTCCAAAACCTATCGTCCGCTGGTGTATTGCTGGCGCGGCGGCAGCCGCAGCGGATCGATGACGCACATTCTTCAAAAAATCGGCTTTGCCGCAATGCAGCTCGATGGCGGCTATAAAGCGTATCGACGACACGTCGTAGCGGAGCTTGCCCATCTGCCGCAGACGTTTTCCTATCGGGTGGTCTGTGGCACCACCGGCAGCGGCAAAAGTCGCCTGTTGCAGGCGTTGGAACGTGAAGGCGCGCAGGTGCTCGACCTTGAAGCCCTGGCCGCCCACCGCGGCTCCCTGCTGGGCGCGCTACCGGACCAGCCGCAGCCGCCGCAGAAAAGTTTCGAGAGCGCCATCTGGTCCGCCCTCACCCGCTTCGACCCGGCCCGTCAGGTGTATGTGGAATCTGAAAGCAAGAAGATCGGCGCGCTACGCGTGCCCGACACGCTCATCACCGCCATGCGCGCAAGCCGTTGCGTGCGGCTGGTGGCGCCGCTGGCCGCGCGGGTCGGGCTGTTAATCGAAGACTATGCACATTTTTTGCACGACCCCGACATCATCAATGACCAGTTGGCCCATCTGGTTTCCCTGCGTGGTCACGAGACTGTCTCGGCGTGGCAGGCGCTGGCTACCCAGGGGACGTGGGACCAGTTGGTGGCCGCCCTGCTGGAACAGCATTACGACCCGGCCTACCTCCGCTCGCTGGCAACCAATTACGCCCCGGCGCCAACCGACCTGAGCTTCAGTGCCCACGACTTGACGCTCGCCAGCCTGCAACAGCTGGCGAAGGACATCCTGGCTGCCGAAACAAAGACTTAAAGCAGTTTGCCCAGCACGAAACCAATGACAATACCGATGATGACCGCCACGGTGAGGCCGCGATAGGTCAGCACGTCTTTTGAGTAACCGCGCCGGATGGCAATGTAGGACACCAGATAGCCCACTGCGTTGAGCAGCCAGATCACGCCGATCGACAACACCTTGACGATGACCGGGCCGATCACCGGCACCAGGGCGATCATGCCCAGTAGCCAGGCGAAGGCATTGGACAGCACGCCTACCGCCACCACGCTGCCGGCGATGACGCCACGGTCGACGTTGAAATGCAGTCCCAGTCCGACCAGCGCCGCAATCAGCAGCCACAGCGGCAGCATCACCTTCCAGTTGCGCCACCAGGGTGTTTGCTTCGGCCCCTCGCTATCGAGCGGCTCGTACTGGCCGTCCATGCTCATCCCAGCGCGGAGAGAGCGACCGACTTGCCTGCCATCGGCGGACACCAATAATAACCGCTGGTAAGCGGACGGGTGAAGCTGAACAGCGCGTCGCTGATGCCGTCATCGTATCCTGTCATACGCCGCAGCAAGGCCTCGTAGGCGTCGAACGACTTGCTGAAGGCGAGGAACACCCGTCCCGCGTCCACTCCGACCACCCAGGGCATCGAGCGGCGCACGATAAAAGCTTCCGGCTCGAAATCTTCCTGCGCGGTGCGCTTGACGTACGCCGGCTCGGGCGCCGGTTCAAACTCCTCGTTGTCGTTGCGGCGGCGGCCAATGCAGTCGTCCTGCTCGGCGCGCGACATCCGGTCATAGGTGGGGAAATCGTGCAGCAATGACTGCACAGCGGCAAAGCTCGAGCCATCGATGCCGGCGCCCCGCCCGCGAGCCACCGCCGCTTCAATGGCGGCTTCGCTGGTGGGATTTTCGGTACCGTCCTCGTAGTCGGACAGGTCGCGGCTGTCCCGGTAGAGAAAGCTGTCGACCGCCTGCACCAGGGTGAACGCCGGGGTGATCAGGGCCTCCAGCTGTTTCCCCTGCAGCAGCAGGTTGCCCGGTTCATCCCCACGCAGCCACAGCCACAACGCATGTTGGGTGACCGGAATCTGAGGATTGGCCCGGGTCAAATCGGGAAAACCCTGCAAGCCCGGCACCTGCACACCCAGCGCCTGCGCGACCTCCTCATCGATTCCCAGGAAACGGATTGGCCATCACACGCAGCGGCCAGCACTTGCAGTGCTGGCGCGGGGATTGACCGATGAGTTCAGATCAAAAAATAGATGACGCGCATGGGCGGGAACCGGTTCGAGGATGGCAGGCTGGCAGGTCATGGTCGGTGATCTCTTGGATGAAAGTTGCATGAAAACGCGATGGCACGCGTTCAGCCGCGCCTGACTTCGATCACATTCTGCACGTGCTGCAGGCGTGCCAGTAAGCGCGCCAGTTGCTGCAGTTCCTTGATGCGCACCGTGATGTGCATATGGGCATATTCGCCCTGATTCTCGGTGTTCACGCGCAGCACGTCGAGCTTGTCCTTGGCGATGATGTCGGAAATGTCGCGCAGCAGGCCCTGGCGGTCGAACGCCTTGAGCTGGATGTCGACGTCGAATGCCGCCCCGGCATCGAGCACCCATTCCGCAGGAAGCATGCGCGCGGCATTGCCGCGCCGCAGCGACGCGCAATCACTGCGGTGAACGGTCAGGCCACGCCCAACCGTGGTGTACGCGACGATGCGTTCGGGCGGTTGCGGTTTGCAGCAGCGCGCGAGCGTCAGCGGCACATCGCCGAGGCCCGGAATGGTGACCGGGTTGCCGGTTCGGGGCCGTGCACGCGGCTTCGCGGTCGGACTCAGCGCGGGCGTGGGCTTGCCGGGTTCCTGCAGGGCGTTGACCAGATCGCGCTGGCCGACGTCGCCCCGGCCAAGCGCGGCGAAAAACTCGTCTACCTTGCCGAACTTGAGCCGTTGCGCCAGCTTTTCCTGATTGATATCCACGATGCCGAGGCGCTTGAGTTCCTTTTCCAGCAGTGTGCGGCCCAGGCCCGCCTGCTCGCCCACGTCGCGCTGGCGATACCAGGCGCGCACCTTGGAACGCGCGCGATGGGTGGCCAGGTAACCGAGCGCCGGATTGATCCAGTCGCGGCTGGGTTCGCCCTCCTTGGCGGTGATGACCTCCACCCGCTGTCCATTTTCGAGAACGGTGTTCAGCGGCACCATCGCGCCGTTGATCTTGGCGCCCCGGCAGCGATGGCCCAGGTCGGTGTGCAGCGCATAGGCAAAATCCACCGGCGTGGCCCCCCGGTCGAGCGCGATCACCCGCCCCTGCGGCGTCAGCACATAGACCTGGTCGTGGAACAGTTCGGTCTTGAACTGCTCGGTGAATTCGCTGCTGTCGGCAACGTCGTCCTTCCATTCCAGAATGCGCCGCAGCCAGGCAATTTTCTCCTCGTACTGCGCGTCCTGGCGGCCGCCCTCCTTGTAGCGCCAGTGCGCCGCCACGCCGAGTTCGGCATGGTTGTGCATGTCGAAAGTGCGGATCTGCACCTCCAGCGCGCGGTCTTCCGGCCCGATCACCGCCGTGTGCAGCGAGCGGTAATCATTGCTCTTGGGGTGCGAAATGTAATCATCGAACTCGCCCGGAATCGGCTGCCACAGGTTATGCACCAATCCCAGCACCGTGTAGCAGTCAATTTCGTGTTTGACCAGCACCCGCAACGCGCGGATGTCATACAGCTGTTCGAACGGCAAATGCTTGCGCCGCATCTTGTTGACGATGCTGGCGATATGCTTGGGGCGCCCGCTGACTTCGGCCTCGATGCCATGCAGGGCCAGTTCGGCTTGCAGCCGTTCGATGATGCCCTTGATGTATCGCTCGCGGTCGCCGCGCTTTTCGTCGAGCTGCGCGGCGATGGTCTTGTAGGTGTCGGGTTCCAGATAGCGGAACGCCCAGTCCTCCATTTCCCACTTGATCTGCCACACGCCCAGCCGGTTCGCCAGCGGCGAGAAGAGTTCGCGCGCCTGCTGACCCAGCGCCTCGCGTTCGGCAGGATCAGCTTGGGAGGCACAGCGCAGGGCATGCGTGCGCTCCGCCAGCTTGATCAGCACCACGCGGATATCCTCCACCATCGCCAGCACCATCTGCCGCAAGGCTTCGAGCTGCACATGCGGATCGATGCGCTTGTCGGTCGCGCTGGCCGCCAGCGCCTCGATGCGGGCCATTGCCGCCACCCCGCGTGCAAGCCGGGCCGCCGTGCCAAAATCCGTGTCGAACTCGGGTGCCGGGCCCAGACAGTCATGCAGCAAAGCCGCCGCCACCGCATCCGCGCCCACCCGCAACTCGGCCACGATCAGCGCCGCGCCCACACTGTGCGAAAAAGCCGGACTGCCACCCAGCTGGTCGTGTGCATGCGCCAGCGCACGCCAGAGCAGGTCGTTCTCCGCCACCGGCATCACTCGCGCCAACGCCTGCCGGGCCGATTCCAGGTCGGTGGCGTCAAAGCAGCGAGGGCGGATGGTTTCGTTCATTTTCCAGTTGTCATGCAGGCGGTGGAGGCATCGCGGACAGATTGAAGGTCCAGGCGATCCAGGCCGGATGCCGAAGTCCTTACCGTCTTCGCCCTTTCCAGGTTGCCGAGCACGTCTTCCGCAGATATTCGAGCGCGCGCTCCATGTGCGTATCAGGCCAATTGGGATCGCTGTCGGCCAGTTGTTCCTCGGCGTCCGGCTTCAGGTCGTCCACCCAGGCTTTCTGCAGATCCTCACGGATCGCTTCAGGCGCGTGCTCATCGATAAACCGGGTCACGGCGTTCGAATCGAACCCCTGCGTCCGGACATGCTGGATGACCGCTTTGGCCTCGCGCTGTAGCATGGTGGCCTTGGGTGGTTGCCCGGTCGCAACGAACAGCAACACGGTGGCCACGACTGCCGGGTCATCCGTTTCCCCGCGCGTCACGCGATCCCACTCCTTCGCAACCAGGCGGTCATATTCCCGCGCGTCCTCGTCCAGACTTTCTCGGACGAAATAGCTTTCATCGGTATGGGCGTACAGCAATTTATCCGCTGTGCTGGCGGAAGCCCGAATCTGCGGCAGATCCTTTTCGACAAAACGGGCCATCGCGCGCCAGGCCAGTTGCTGGAATTCCGTTGGCGCCTCCTTGAGCAAGCCTTTCAGGCGGTCTTCGTTCAGTTTGGCCTTCGCCTGCTTGGCGGACTTGATCAGCCGGACAAATGCTGTCCGGGTCGGGATTTTCAACTCGGCCGAGTCGACAAAGAGCACCAGCATGGCGCTTCGAATCAGCGCATCGGCGTCATCGATATCGTCGCGGGAAACCCCCATGATCCTGCCCAGCCAGAATGCGAAATCGATCGTGTTCCGGTTGTCTTGTCGCAGGGCCAGTTCAGCCCGGTATTCGGCCAACGAGGCCGTAGCCAGAGCAGTCTTTTCATCGAGATAGGCGCGCTGACCTTCAGCCGACACCGGGCCGCCCACGATCAGGATGCTGTCTGGCATCGCATGGAGCCGCTTGAGCATGTCCGAGCCTGCCTTGGAATGCGACAGCATGGTCTTGTCCCGCAGGGACGCGGCAGCGGACAGCAAATCCCCTCCGGACATATCCTCAAGATAGAGACTGATCAAATTCACCATGCGGCGCAGGGCAAGTTCGAGTTCGGGACGCAGGTATGCCGTCCCAAAATAATTGGCGATCTGGACCGTGCCCTTTGACAACTCCTCCTGAAGACTTTGCAGCCGGCCAGGCGGAATAATTTTGTGGGTCACGCCAAAATGCAGCGCCTTGTCAAAGAACGGTCGATTATCGACAGGCGCAAGTGCGGTCAAAACGTCGGTCATGCGTTCGGTCCTTTAAATGGCGGACTCTTCCTCATCATCTTCGTTTGCCGATTCCCCTGCTTCCTCAGCTGAAGGAATCGAAGCCGCATCTGCCATCTCCAGCAGGTTCTGTGCACGGTCACGCAACGTGATCATCATGTCGCCGAACGCATCGGGCAGCTCGTACTGAAGAATCCAGGCCGTCTCCATCCAGTCGCCATCGGCGATTTCCGAGCGCGAAAGCAGGGGCCGTGAGTTTTCGATGGCGTTGCCGCACGCCAGGCCATGATCGATTTCCTCGATTTTCTCCATGAGCCAGGTGTTGTGGGTTTTCGCATCCGATTCCGGATCGAGTTGGGGCACAAAACTGCCGGTGGTGGCGAAACTGAAGACCTCGTCGTAGTGATCTGCAAAATAATCCGCCAGCGTGTCGCTGCCGCCCTCGATGTCGCCGATGGCTTCCAGGTAATCCTGGACCGTGTCGGCGTCGCGGTAGATGACGGCATTGATCATCGCGCGCAGCCGCTCGCTCGTCCGGTCGCCATATTTCTTTTCCAGAACGATCGAGCGGGCAAACTGCTCGGGGGTGACCAGCATGTTCACCACGGATTCCCTGGACGAATCGAATTCACGCATGACCGCAAGCAGGTCCTTGGGCGGCATTTCGTCCAGAATGCTCACCAGTGCGTGATCGCCATGCTGATCGGCAATTTCCACGAGCGCGTGCTCGGCGCCTGCAATGTCGCCTGCAAGAATCAACTGCGAGGATTTCAGTACAACCGGGTGCATGCCATGTCCTTCTTCAAGAATAGTGTTGCCTAGCGATCCAGCGGATCAAATCCCTGCTCGGCGAGCCAGTCGGCCCCCGCCTCGTTCAGGTCGTCCTGCCCGTCCTCATCGTCTTCAGCCTCGTCCTCACCCCGCGCCTGTTTGGACTCCGGCTCGGGCGGCGGGGCCGGAGCGGAAAATGCATCTTGGGTGCGCAGAAACTCCAGTGCGGCCGTGGTGACGAGAAAGGCATCGCCCCCCTGAACCTTCAGCGAAGCGTCGATCAAGGGCGCCGCCCAACTGGCGACCGTCAACTCGCTTTCCAGCTCGGACCAGACAAAGAAGCTGGAATGCCCCGGTTCGCTCAGCACGACCTGTTGCATGATCCCGGGGGACTCGAAGCCGAAGGCGCCATAAAACGCGACCGCAACCATTTCCGGGCTGAACTCGATCATCGGCAGGATGGCCTCGATCTCCCGGCGCTTCTCGCTCAGGCGCTTTTGCAACACTGACTTGCCTTCGGAATCCGTCACCAGATCGTCGACCTCGTCATTGTAGGTTTTGATGAGATCCGAAAAAAAACGTGATTTCTTCACTTGAGGACGTCCTGAATGTATTGGCCTGAGAGGTCCATTGCAACCGCCAGCGGATCGTCGATCAGGCTGCGCTGCCGGTAGTCGTCGAAAGCCTTCCTACGCTCCGCGTCGGACAGCACCTCATACGCTTCCTGGACTTCCCTGAAGCGCATCGGTGCGTCTGGAGACTGGTTCTTGTCAGGGTGATACTGCGCGGCTTTCTTGCGGTAGGCAGACTTGATGGCATCGGGTGCGGCACCGGGCGAGACGCCCAGCTTTTCATAGTGATCCTGCATAACTATCCTTTTGTTATCCCTATTAAGCCACAGTTACGGGCCCGGATTCCCGCAATTGGCCAAATCGGCGGAATTTAACCGAATGGCATCAGCGCTGCCAATAGCGACGGTCGTTCGGGTGGAACGCCGAGGCGTCCACCCCGGTTTCGCCGAACGTCAGCGTGATGAGACCGCTGGTGTCGCTGCGCAGGATGCGCGCATCCTGCTCGCGAAAGCGACTCACCACCTGCGGATGCGGGTGGCCGAAACGGTTGCGGTAGCCCACGGTGAATACGCCATAGCGCGGCTGCACGGCGGCGATGAATTCAGGCAGCGACGAGGTGCTGCTGCCATGGTGGCCGGCCACCAGCACGGCGGCCGAGAGGTCGGCGCCCGATTCCAGCAACTCCAGCTCGCCCCGACGCTCGGCATCCCCGGTGATGAGCAGGCTGTGCCTGCCCAGGCTGATTTTGACGACGCAACTGCTGTCGTTGTCGCGGCGATTCGACTCAGCGTAAGTCGCTTCTGGGGGATTCAGCACCTCGAAACGCACGCCATCCCACTGCCAGCGCTGCCCGCGATGACAGCGGCGTGGCGCAGGCGCTGATTTCAGCAACGGGCTTGTTGCGGGCAGTCCATGCAACAGCCAGCCGGTACGAACGTCGCGCGGCACCGATTGCAGCCCGCCACTGTGGTCGTTGTCGTCGTGCGAGACGATCATGCCGTCCAGTTTGCCGAGGCCGCTCGCGCGCAGATAAGGCACGATGTTGCGTTCGCCCGCGTCGCTGTCGGCAAACGCCGCGCCGGTATCGTAGAGCAGCGCATGGTTCGCGGTACGGATCAGGATGGCCGTGCCTTGGCCGACGTCGATCACGTCGGCCTGAAACGTGTCCGGCGCGACACCTGCACGAAGCGGAAACAGCAGGGGCAGAAACAGCATCATGCCCAATGCCCGCAATGGGAACCCGCGCGGCATCAGCAACCAGACGGTGCCGATCACGGCGAGCAGCGTCGCCCAGCCTTCCGGCGCGGGCCGCACCGCCACCGCCCACGGCAGCGCACTGGCCCAGAGCAACGCTTGCCCCAGACCGTCCATCAGCCAGGCGGCAACCTGCCACAGCGGCGGCACGATCACCCCCAGCAACGCCAGCGGCGTGACCAGCCAGCTCACGAGCGGAATCGCGATGGCATTGGCAAGCGGCGAAATCAGCGACACCTGCTGGAACAGCAACAGCAGGGCGGGCGCCAGCGCGAGCGTCACCGCCGCCTGCACTGTCACCCAGCCGCGCAGCTTGTCCGGCAGCGCCACCCGCCCGAACGTCACCCACAAGATGGCCGCCATGGCGCCGAACGACAGCCAGAACCCGGCCGACAGCACCGCCCACGGGTCGATTAGCAGCACAATGAACAAGGCCCAGGCAAGCGCCGAGAACGGCCGGGTTTCGCGCCGCCCCCAGAACGCCAGCGCCAGCACCACGAGCATGAACAGGGTGCGCTGCGCCGGCACCTGGAACCCCGCCAGCACGGCATACCCACCCGCTGCCAGCACGGCGGCCAGCAACCCGGCCTGGCGGGCCGGCAGGCGTTCCGCCGCGCGTGGCCAGCGCCGCCAGCCAAACGCCAACGCCCACCCCGCCAGCGCGGCAATCATGGTGACGTGCAGGCCTGAAATACTCAGCAGATGATTGACGCCGGTGCGGGTAAACGCGCGCCACTGATCGTGCGGAATGCTGCGCTGGTCGCCGATCACCAGCGCCACGATGACGCCGGCATACGGCGCGTCGCCCAAGGTGGAGACGATCCGCTCGCGTATGGCGGCCCGAGTGGCATCGACCCAGGCGGCGGTCGTGTCGGCACGTGCATCGATGCGAAGCGGC
This sequence comes from Thiobacillus sp., assembly GCA_046484355.1. Classification (GTDB taxonomy): domain Bacteria; phylum Pseudomonadota; class Gammaproteobacteria; order Burkholderiales; family Thiobacillaceae; genus Thiobacillus. The sequence continues at coordinate 11,249 of JAWOJD010000096.1, read as the reverse complement.
GGCGGATCGTCCCGCACATAACCCGAGCCCGCGATGCCGCGTTCCAGCATCCAGGCTTCGAGGTCGAAGCCATGCGGATTGTGCGTGCCGTAAGGCCGCTTGAGCCGCACCGTAAACTGCCAGCGCTCGCCCGCGCGCACGGTCGGAATGCGGGCTTCCGTCCCGCGCGGCCAGTAGCGCGCGAGCTGGATGCGTGGCACATCGGGCGCATTGGGCGTGACCACCCGCTCGACATCCAGCACGAAGCGTTCGCCGCGTGCGTTGGCCTGCGGCAAATCGCGCACCACGCCAATCAGTGTGATGTCCACGCCCTGCCAATGCTCGGGCAAGCCTCTGGCCAGTTGCTGGTCGGCACGCCACGCGGCCCAGGCCAGACCCAGCGCGGCACACAGCAGCGCAACGACGAGGCGGCGCAGAATTTCAGAACCATTCGTGGAAAAACGCGGAAGCAGCAGGACCCCCGACAGCAGCGGCAGCATCCACAACCAGCGTGCTGGCGGCAGGCTGGCCTGCTGTTGCAGCAGCCACACCCCGAGGCAAAACGCGATGAGATACAGCCGCATCGCGTTGCGGGTTCAGGCGGGTTGCAGCGCCCCGTCCACCAGCCTCAACTGGCGTTCCATGCGGGCGGCCAGTTCGATGTCGTGGGTCACGACGATCAGGCTGGTGGTGTGCTTGTGATTGAGGTCGCGCATCAGGTCAAACACCGCATTGGCGGTGTGGCGGTCGAGGTTGCCGGTGGGCTCGTCGGCCAGGATGCACGTGGGCCGCGTGACCAGCGCGCGCGCAATCGCGACGCGTTGACGCTCGCCGCCGGACAGCTCGCCGGGGCGGTGGTCGAGCCGGTGGCCCAGGCCGACTTCGTTCAACACCTCGGCCGCGCGCGCCATCGCCTGATCGCGATCGATCCGACGGATGGTCAGCGGCATGGCCGCGTTTTCCAGTGCCGAAAATTCCGGCAGCAGATGATGGAACTGGTAAACGAAGCCCAGTGCCGTGTTGCGCAGTTCGCACCGCGCTGCTTCGGAAATGGCGAAGGGATCGCGCCCCAGCAGTTCGATCTGGCCGCGCGTCGGTGTATCGAGCCCGCCCAGCAGATGCAGCAGGGTGCTCTTGCCCGATCCCGACGCCCCGACGATGGCCAGCGACTCGCCCGCGCGGACGTCCAGATCGACACCACCGAGTACCGGCACGTCGTTTTTCCCCTGGCGGAAGGTCTTGCCCAGCCCGGTGCAGCGCAACACGACCTCATTCATACCGCAGTGCCTCCGCCGGATTGATGCGCGACGCGCGCCAGCTCGGGTACAGCGTCGCGACCAGGCTGATGAGCAGCGACACGCCGCCGATCACGCCCACATCGCCCCACACCAGTTTGGACGGCAGTTCGTTGATGTAATACACGTCGGCCGGGAACAGATCCATGCCGGCCAGCCGCTCGATGACAGGCACAACGGTTTCGAGGTTGAGCGCGAGCAGCACCCCGCTCGCCACGCCGAGCAAGGTGCCGAACACGCCGATAAATGCGCCCTGCACGATGAAGATGCTCATGATCGACGCCGGACGGGCGCCCAGCGTGCGCAGGATGGCGATGTCGGACTGCTTGTCGGTCACCGCCATCACCAGCGTGGAGACGATATTGAACGCCGCCACCGCGACGATCAGCAGCAGGATCAGGAACATCATGCGTTTTTCAATCGCCACCGCCCGGAAGAAGTTGGCATGGCTTTGGGTCCAGTCGGTGATGTAATAGTGGCCGACGAGGCTTTGCGACAGGTCGCGGGTGACGAAGGGCGCGCGAAACAGTTCGTCCAGTTTCAGCCGCACGCCGGAAACATCGTCGCCCAGCCGCAGCAGCTTTTGCGCGTCCTGCAGATGGATCAGGGCAAGGCCGGAGTCGTATTCGAACATGCCGGCCTCGAACACGCCGGTGACGGTGAACTGCTTGACTCGCGGCATCACGCCGGCCGGGGTGATGTTGCCCTGCGGGGTCAGCAGCACCAGCTTGTCGCCCGGATACACATTCAGCACCCGCGCCAGTTCCGCGCCGAGGATGATGCCGAACTCGCCGGGCTTGAGGTTATCCAGCCTGCCCATTTTCATGTGCCGGGCAAAGTCGGCCACCTGGCTTTCCAGTTCCGGCAACACGCCGCGAATGATCGCGCCGCGCACCACGTCGCCATTGGCCAGCATGCCCTGGGCGTTAACATAAGGCGCGCCTGACACCACTTCCTTATTCTGTTTCGCCTGCGCCAGCACGCCGGGCCAGTCGCTCAGGCGATCGGCCTGGCCGCTGATTTCCAGATGCGCCGCAACGCCGAGAATGCGCGCACGCAGCTCTTCCTGGAAGCCATTCATCACGCTCAGCACCACGATCAGCGCCATCACGCCCAGCGCAATGCCGGCCATGGACACGATGGAGATGAAAGAGATGAAGTGGTTGCTGCGCTTGGCGTGGGTGTACCGCAGGCCAATCTGAAGCTCAAAGGGAAGCAAAACCGGACTCACTCGAAGAATTGCGCGAGTATGCCACAGCTGCCCTACTCCCCCAGCAGGTGTAGCACCCACGCTTCGCGTCTGCGCGGCACGCCGATGCTCGAACACATAGACACCCCCTGCCAGGTCCCCAGCAACGGCGCGCCTTCGGCAACCGGAATCGCCAGATGCGTTTGCGTCAGCGCCGAGCGCACATGCGCCGGCATGTCGTCCGCGCCTTCCAGAACGTGCGCGCAAATCGGGTCGCCTTCGGGTACCAATCGCGACAGGAACGCCTCCAGATCGGTCTGTACCGTCGGATCGTAGTTTTCCTGGATCAGCAGGCTAGCCGACGTGTGGCGGATATACAGGGTGAGCAGGCCCTGCGGGATTCCGCTCGCCTGCAACCACGCCCGCACCTGCGGGGTGAAGGCATACAGCCCCTTGCCGCGGGTGGAAACGGTGATTTCATGGAAAGCCTGGCGCATGGACAGCATTCTAGCGAATTCGCTTTGCTACACTCGGCCCATGCTGTTTCTCATTCCCCACCTGTTCCCGCCCGCGCGTCTGCTGGAGGCGGCCTCGCCCGGCCTGCACCTGCCCGCGCTGGCAAGCCTGCTTGCACGCGGCACGCGCATCGATCAGGCAGCAGAAGGCGTGGAAGCGGCCCTGTGCGAATCCCTTGGGATCGCCCGCCAGCAGGATTGGCCGCTCGCCCCGATTACGCTGGAAGCGGATGGGCAGCCCGCCGGAGACCGTTACTGGCTGCGTGCCGACCCGGTGCACCTGCGGGTGATGCGCGACCGCATCGTGCTGACGGACAGCCGCGCCCTGAATGTGCCTGCCGAAGAAGCCGACGCGCTGGCAGACGCGATTGGCCAGCACTTTGGCGACAGCCTGCGGCCGCTTCCCGCGCACCCACAGCGCTGGTATGTGTCGTTTCCGCAGCCGCCCCGCCTGCGCACCACGCTGCTGTCCGAAGCCACGGGACGGGACATCGACTCGCTGCTGCCGCAGGGTGAAGACGCCCGGCATTTTCGGTCGCTACTCAACGAATTGCAGATGCTGCTGTTCGAGCATCCCGTCAATCAGGCACGCGAGGCGCGCGGCGAGCTGCCGGTCAATTCACTGTGGCTGTGGGGCGGCGGCGGCAAACCGGCCGTGCCCACGCCCCGGTTACCTCTCTTCGCGCACGATCCCGAAGCGCGCGCGCTGGCCGCTTTCTGCCAGGCGCAGTGCGCTCCCCTGCCGGCCCGGCTGGAACGCGATCTACTGAAAACGGAAGGGGTTGTGCTGCTGGATCAACTCAGCCCTGCCGGGCTGTGCGGGGACGCTTACGGCTGGCGCGAGGCCATCCGCGCGATGGAGACCGACTGGTTCGCGCCGCTGCTCAATGCATTGGGCGCGATTCACCCGAGCGGCTTGCGGGTGTTCGACCCAACCAGCGGCAAGGCATTGCACCTGAAACGGGGAGACGCGTGGAAAATCTGGCGACGGCCGCGCAGCCTGAGCTCAATGCTTGCCTGAAAAAGTCAGCTTGCCATCGGCCCAGCGAACGCCGAACAGCTCGGCGGGCTGCGTCTGACACGGGCAAGCCTGCGAACGCTCGATCAGCAGCGCGGTATGCCACTCCTGCAATTCCAGGACGGTCATGTGATTCGCCCGGGCCTGCGCTGCCTTGAGCTTCCCCAGATAGGTCCGGCATTCCAGCGGCGTCATCAGCAGCATCGGATAACCGCCCTGGCATTGCGCCTGGGCAGACTGCGCCGCATGCACCTCGGGTGTCGCCATGGCCGCAGCCAGAAGCATAGCGCCTGCTGCAATCAATCCTGATTTCATGTCTTTACTCCATGGTTTCACTTCATGATGCCTCAGGAATGTGAAGCCCTGATGATGTTTTCGATAAATTTTCAGCAGGAATCATGCCTGCCCCGCAATCCCTGGAAACCGTTGGCTGATGCAGGCTTGCCCCATGAGCCAAGCGATCCGAGCGCCCCAAGAAGGTGCGCAACGATTCAAAACGCACCATCCTGGTGCAATCAGACGAGCGTCGCCCACAGGTCGTGCTCGTCGGATTCCTCGACCCGCACCTTGAGCCGTGTTCCGGGCGCCAGGTCGAACACGCCTTCAAGGTAGACCACACCATCGATCTCCGGCGCGTCGGCATGGCTGCGCGCAAGCGTGCCCACTTCATCTTCGTCATCGACGATAACCTCGATTTCCTGGCTGATCCTGGCGTCCAACCGGGCGGCCGAGATTTCGGCCTGGACGTCCATGAAGCGTTCCAGCCGCTCTTCTTTCAGATCCTCCGGCACGGCATCGGGCAGGTTGTTGGCGGCTGCGCCCTCAACCGGCGAATATTTGAAGCAGCCGACGCGGTCGAGCTGGGCTTCCTTGAGGAATGCCAGCAGCTCTTCGAATTCGGCATCGGTTTCGCCTGGAAAACCAACAATGAAGGTCGAGCGCAAGGTCAGGTTGGGCACCGCCGCGCGCCACGACTGAATGCGATCCAGCGTCTTGTCGACCGCGCCCGGACGCTTCATTAATTTGAGGATGCGTGGACTGGCGTGCTGAAACGGGATATCCAGGTACGGCAGAATCGTGCCGTCGGCCATCAGCGGAATCACATCGTCGACGCTGGGATAGGGATACACGTAATGCAGCCGCACCCAGGCGCCAAGTTGACCGAGCGCGCCCGCGAGTTCGGTCATGCGGGTTTTGAGCGGACGGCCGTTCCAGAAGCCGGGGCGGTATTTCACATCGACTCCGTAGGCGCTGGTGTCCTGCGACACCACCAGCAGTTCCTGCACCCCGGCGCTGACCAGCGCCTCGGCTTCGCGCATCACGTCGCCGATCGGGCGGCTGACCAGATCGCCGCGCATCGACGGAATGATGCAGAAGGTGCAGCGATGGTTGCAGCCCTCGGAAATCTTCAGGTACGCATAGTGGCGGGGCGTGAGCTTGACGCCCCCCGGCGGAATCAGGTCTTCGAAGGGATCATGCGGCTTCGGCAGCGCCGTGTGCACCGCCTGCATCACCTCATCCAGCGCGTGCGGACCGGACACGGCCAGCACCTTGGGATGCGCCTCGCGGATCACGTCCCCCTTGGCCCCCAGACAGCCCGTCACAATCACCTTGCCATTTTCCGCCAGCGCTTCGCCAATGGCTTCGAGCGACTCCTGCACCGCCGCGTCGATGAAGCCGCAGGTGTTGACGACGACGACATCGGCATCGTCATAGCTGCCGACGATGCCGTAACCCTCGGCGCGCAACTGGGTCAGGATGCGTTCCGAGTCGACCGTTGCCTTGGGGCAGCCGAGCGAAACAAACCCGACGGTGGGCGTGCGTGGGGAAGAAGGTTTGGTTACCATGGGATTCACTGTGGAGCTGAATAAATGTACATCGTCGCGATTGGTTGGGCCTATGTCATCCTGATGATGGCCATCACTTCCAGCAGCATCGGCAAGGGGCTGGCCGTGCTGTTCTTCCTCGGCGTCCTGCCGCTTGGCCTGTTCGTGTATGTTGCCGGTTGGCCACGGCGCCGTTCAATGGTTGTGCCCGACAAGATAACCGACCAGCGCGACGGTCCCGATGCCAAGCCCGATCAACACTAACTGCTGCAGGGTGGCCCGGATTTCCGCGCGTTTGTGCAGCCCGGGAATCAGATCCGACAAGGCGACGTATAGCATGCTCGCCCCCGCCAGTCCCAGCAACACCGGCGTCCATCCATCCAGCATGGACAGCGCGTAATACCCCAGCAGCGCGCCCACCATGGTCGCGACACCGGTCAGAAAATTAAGCAAAAGGGCCTGGGTGCGGGTGTAGCCGGAGTGCAGCAAAATCAGGAAGTCGCCGATTTCCTGCGGAATCTCATGCGCAATAATCGCCAGCGAGGTCACCACGCCGAGCCGGAAATCGACCAGAAACGCGCCGGCGATGATGATGCCGTCGACAAAATTATGGAAGGTGTCGCCCACCGTGATCATCAAGCCGGAGCGGCCATGGTCGTGATGGTGACCACTCTGGCTGCCATGCGCCTCGCAAATCTCGTCATGGCAGTGCCGCCACAACACCAGCTTTTCCAGCAGGAAAAATAGCAAAATGCCACCCAGCAAGGCCTTTGCCACGGTGTCGATGCTGCCGCCCATTTCCACCGCCTCGGGCAATACTTCCAGCAGGGATGCGCCCAGTAGCGCGCCGATCGCGTAGCTCACCAGCACGGGTACCCAGTTCGGCCGTGCCGACAAGGCCACCACCGCTGCCAGCAGCAGGCTCAGCAAACTGCCAGCGGCAGTTGCGATCAATATGACGGCGAGGGTCGACATGGGGCGGGGTGAAGCGGCAAAGGAGCGGATTATACCGGCAGCCGTCGCATCCCGCTGTCTGGCAGGGTGTGTTTCAAACAGCAGACCTGGCTGGAACCCTTTTCCCGGCTCCGCCTAGGGCAGGAACAGTTCCAGCAGGTCGTTCAGAAAGCGCTGGCCCCGCCGGGTCGGCTGGAGCCGTGTCGCGCCGGTTTCAAGCAGGCCGAGGGTGTGCGCCTGTTCGAGCGCGCTCGAGCACAGCGCCAGCGGCAGCCCGGTGCGCGCTTCGAATAGCGTCGACGGAACGCCTTCATTGAGCCGCAGGGCATTCATCATGAACTCGAAGGGCAGATCGGCGCGAGTCAGCGTTCGCGTGTCGGCCACATGTGAACCCTGTGCCACAGCATTCATGTATTGCTGCGGATGTTTGGTTCGCATGTCGCGCACGATGCGGTCATGGAAGCTGAGCTTGGAATGCGCACCGGCGCCGATGCCCAGGTAGTCGCCGAACTGCCAGTAATTGAGATTATGGCGGCTGGCAAGGTGCGGCTGCGCGTAGGCCGACGTTTCGTAATGCTGCATTCCAGCTTTCTCCAGGCGCTGTTCGATCGCAAGCTGCATGTCGGCGGCCAGATCCTCGTCCGGCAGATTCGGCGGCGCGGTGTGGCCAAAGGGCGTATTGGGTTCGAGCGTGAGGTGATAGGCCGACAGGTGCGGTGGCTGGTAGCTCAGCGCCGTGTCGATATCGCACAACGCCTCGTCCAGCGTTTGCCCCGGCAGGCCAAACATCAAATCGAGATTGAAGGTATCGAAATGGGCGGCGGCAAGTTCGACTGCCCGGCACGCCTCGGTGTCGTCATGGATGCGCCCAAGCGCCTTGAGGTGGCGCGGATCGAAACTCTGGATGCCAAGCGATATCCGCGTCACGCCGGCCTGGCGAAAGCCGGAAAATTTATCGGCCTCAACCGTTCCGGGGTTGGCTTCCAGCGTGATTTCAGCTTCCGGCAGCAGGGGCGTTAACGTGCGCACCCCCGTCAGGATGCGGTCGATGCCCGCCGCCGAAAACAGGCTGGGCGTGCCGCCGCCGAAAAACACGGTGTGGATTTTGCGCCCCCAGATATCCGGCAACGCACGTTCCAGATCCAGCAGCAGCACATCAATATACGCGGCCTCGGGAATGCCCTGCGCCGCGTGCGAATTAAAGTCGCAATACGGGCATTTCCTGACGCACCACGGCAAGTGAATGTAGAGCGACAGCGGCGGCGGCACCGTCAGGCCGCCGCCGGCTAAGCGCACGACGGTGTCAGTCAATGCGATTCGTCTGTTGCAGCTTTTGGACCAGTTCGCGCAACGCCTGGCCACGGTGGCTGACAGCGTTCTTGGTGTCTTCATCGAGCTCGGCGCCGGTCTTGCCGAATTCCGGGACGAGAAAGTACGGGTCATAGCCAAAGCCATTCTCGCCGCGGGGGGTGTCGATGATTTCGCCGTACCAGCGGCCTTCGGCGATCACCGGCTCGGGGTCGTCCGGGTGCCGCACGTAGACCATGATGCAGGTGTAGTGCGCGCGGCGGTTGGTCTCGTTTGCCAGATCGGCGATGAGTTTGTCGTTGTTGCGCTGATCGGACTTGGGTTCGCCGGCGTAGCGTGCGGAGTACACGCCGGGGGCGCCGCCCAGGGCCTCGACGCAGATGCCGGAGTCGTCCGCGAGCGCGGGCAGGCCGCTGTGCGCGCTGGCATGGCGCGCCTTGGCGAGGCAGTTTTCGACAAAGGTGACGTGCGGCTCGGGGCAATCCGGAACGGCGAATGCCGACTGTGGGACAGCTTCGATACCCAGCGGTGCGAGAATGCGGCCAATTTCACGCAGTTTGCCGGCGTTGCCGGAGGCGATGACCAGTTTGCTCATTGGGATTTACCTTGTATTGCGATTCGGGAAAACCACGGATCAATTTGCCTTCAACGCCGCCTGCTGTGCGGCGCCGATTTCCTTGATGCCCGCCGCAGCCAGGTCGATCAGCGCGTCGAGCGTGGCGCGAGAAAACGGGACGCCTTCGGCGGTGCCCTGCACTTCGACCATGCCGCCGCTGCCGGTGATCACCACGTTCATGTCGGTGTCGCAATCGGAGTCTTCCGCGTAATCGAGGTCGAGCACGGGCTGGCCCTGATACACGCCCACCGAAACGGCAGCAATGCTGTCGGTGAGCGGGCTGACGGCCAGCTTGCCCTCGCGCAACAAGCCTGCAATGGCGTCGGCCACCGCGACGTAGGCGCCACAGATGCTCGCGCAGCGGGTCCCGCCGTCGGCCTGCAGCACGTCGCAGTCAATTTGAATGGTGCGCTCGCCCAGTTTGGACAGGTCGACCACCGCCCGCAGGGAACGGCCGATCAGGCGCTGGATTTCCTGGGTGCGCCCGCTCTGCTTGCCGCGTGCGGCTTCGCGGTCGGTGCGGGTGTGAGTCGAGCGCGGCAACATGCCGTATTCAGAGGTGACCCAGCCTTCGCCGCTGTTCTTTTTATGCGGTGGGACTTTTTCGAGCACGCTGGCAGTGCACAGCACACGCGTGTCGCCCATGGTAACGAGCACCGAGCCTTCGGCGTGCTTGGTAAAGCCACGAGTAAACGTCAGGGGACGCAAGGCGTCGGGCGCGCGCCGACTGGGACGGATGATCGAGGTCATATCAGGGTACACAAAAGGGAAAGTAGGATTTTACCGCGCCGTCCCGGGCGTGTGCAGCACGCCCAGACGGCGCGCTGGATGGTGCCAGCTTATCGGGCAGAAATTTTCTGGATCGCCTGCTGGATCTCGGCGATGGCCCGTTCGATTTCATCGTCCGAAACCGCCGGGGTACCCGGCAACGGACGCATGGCGTTGATCTGTGTCGTCACGCCGCTATCCGGCATGGCCAGGGTCGAGACCGAGTCCTTGCTTGGCATGCGCGCCGTGCCCCAGGTCATCGCGATCAGGCTGAGGTTGTCGCCGTGCTCGCCGCCCCGGAACTCGGCATGATCCATCAGGTGGCGCACGGCATCTTCAAGCGTGTAGGCATGCAGCAGCGCCGACAGTTCATGCGCATTGACCATGCCCCAGATGCCATCCGTGCACAGCAGCATGGTATCGGAATCATTCAGCGGAATGGGTTCGCTGCATTCCACCTGCGGGGCCACATACCCCCCCAGGCAGTTGGAGACTTTGTTGCGCTCCGGATGGGTCCCGGCTTCCTCTTCGGTGATGATGCCGTCACGCACCAACTGGGCGACCGCCGTATGGTCTTCGGTGCGGGCGAGCAGGCCTCTGTCGCTGAACAGGTACAGCCGCGAATCCCCCACGTGCACCCAATATGCGGTGTTGTCCTGCACCACGGCTGCCACGAGCGTGGTGTGCGGAATTTCCAGCAGATCCTCATCAACGGCGTAATCGTTGATGGCAAAGTGCGCACGCTCCGTCGTGTCCGCCAGAAACGACATCGGATCGACGAGACGGGGCTTGGCCACTTTCTGAAACTGGTCGGTCAGCGTCTGCACGGCAATCTGCGCGGCGATTTCACCATGCATGTGGCCACCCATGCCGTCTGCCACCACCATGAGCAGGGCATCCCGACTGTACGAATATGCGACGCGGTCCTGGTTGTTTTTTCGGCCGCCCTGGCGCGAGGCCTGATAGATAGTGAATTTCATGGGCGATACTTTAGAACAATTCTTTGGTCAGTGTGCGCTTAAGGCCTGCTAAAAAATTCGGGCGTTGCGGCGTCACCATTGCGGTGCGGTCCATGAGCACCTTCTGCAGACTGAAGATGCTTTGCGGGCGCTCCATGTAATTGAGCTTGAGACACTGATCGACAATTTTCAGCAACTGCTCGGAATAGGCGCCCCGCCAGTTTTCCGTTGCCGGCACCAACTTGTCATTGAGCAGGCGTGCATCGGCCGACTGTGGTGGGTAGCCTGCCAGACAGGCATACAGGCTCGCGCCCACGCTGTAGACATCGGTCCAGGGACCGAGCCGTTCGCGGTTGTGATACTGCTCGGGCGCAGCAAATCCAGGCGTATACATGGGCTGCAGCTTGGTTTCTTCCTGCGACAGCGTTTGGCGTGCAGCGCCAAAATCGATCAGCACCGGCGAGCCGTCCAGTCGGACATACAGGTTAGACGGCTTGATATCGAGATGCAGCAATTTGTGCGTATGCACCTCCCGCAGGCCATTCAACAACTGGGCAAACACCCGTCGAATGAAGCTCTCGCGAATGCTGCCGCGATTGGCCTGAATATGCTGCTGCAGGGTTTTGCCGCGCTCGTAGCGCATCACCATGTACACGGTATCGTTGGCGCGGAAGAAATTGGTCACGCGGATGACATTGGGGTGATTGATGCGCGCCAGTGCTCGCCCTTCCTCGAAAAAGCATTTCAGGCCATGGCGAAAGATGTTGTTGTTCTCGGTCGAGCTTGCCTGTACCAGCACCGAGCCTTCCGTACGCAGCACCA
>JAWOJD010000048.1:0-17976 GCA_046484355.1 Thiobacillus sp. | reverse complement strand
GAAACTGGCAGTCAGGAAGAGAATAGAGCCTGTGATAATGATTAAAGCGAGTATTTTCATACGATTTGATACTCCTATTAAAAGTGTTGCCTGTATTCCGACATCGTGCTGCCGTCGGCCACCTGGGACGAGAAGGACGACCTCAACACCTCGGACATGCACCCCTTCATCCACCCGCTGAGCGAAGCCGTACAGCCGCTGTGGGAGTCGAAGTCCGACTGGGAAATCTACAAGTTCATCGCCAAGAAGTTTTCCGAGATCGCCGCCACCCACCTCGGCACCCAGAAGGACCTGGTGCTGACGCCGCTGATGCACGACACCCCGTCCGAGCTCGGCCAGAGCATGGCGGTTCGCGACTGGAAGAAGGGCGAGGTCGATGCCATCCCCGGCAAGACCATGCCGAGCATGACGGTGGTGACGCGCGATTACGGCGACACCTACAAGAAGTTCACCGCGCTCGGCCCGCTGATGACCAAGATCGGCAATGGCGGCAAGGGTATCGCCTGGAATACGGAAGACGAAGTGCGGCAACTCGCCGAACTGAACTACACCGTCACCGAGGAAGGCGTCGCCAAGGGTCTGCCGAATATCAACTCGGCCATCGACGCCTGCGAGGTGGTGCTGATGCTGGCTCCGGAAACCAACGGCCAGGTTGCGGTCAAGGCCTGGGAGGCGCTGTCGAAGATCACCGGTCTCGACCACACGCACCTGGCCATCCCGCGCGAGGACGACAAGATCCGCTTCCGCGACATCCAGGTGCAGCCGCGCAAGATCATCTCCTCGCCCACCTGGTCGGGCCTGGGATCGGAGCATGTGTCGTACAACGCCGGCTATACCAACGTCCATGAGCTGATTCCATGGCGCACCCTCAGCGGCCGCCAGCAGTTCTACCAGGATCACCAGTGGATGCTGGATTTCGGCGAGGGCCTGTGCGTGTACAAGCCGCCGGTCGACACCAAGACCATCGCGCCGATGCTCGGCAAGAAGTCGAACGGCAACCACGAGCTGGTGCTCAACTGGATCACCCCGCACCAGAAGTGGGGCATCCACAGCACCTACACCGACAACCTGCGCATGCTGACGCTGTCGCGCGGCGGCCCCCACGTCTGGGTGTCTGAGATCGAGGCGAAGGAAGCTGGCCTCGTCGACAACGACTGGGTCGAGGTGTTCAACGTCAACGGCACGCTCACCGCGCGCGTCGTGGTCAGCCAGCGGGTGCCCAAGGGCATGTGCCTGATGTATCACGCGCAGGAAAAGATCATCAACGTGCCGGGTGCGGAGGTGAGCGGCTTCCGCGGCGGCATCCACAACTCGGTGACGCGCACCATCACCAAGCCGACCCACATGATCGGCGGCTACGCGCAGCTGGCCTATGGCTTCAACTACTACGGCACGGTGGGTTCGAACCGCGACGAGTACGTGATCGTGCGCAAGATGAAGAAGGTGGACTGGATGGAAGGTCCGCTGGTCGAGCGCTGAGACGATGAACGGCATGAACCGCGAAGGACGCGAAGTGAACGAAGAGAAGCCTAACCTGATTCGGCTCCTGTATTCCTTTGCGATCCTTCGCGACCTTCGCGGTGAAAGCTCTGAGGTTTTATGGGCAGGATCTCCCCCGGCCCTAACCCGCGCCTCCTCTCTCCGGCACGGGGTTTTTTACAACGCACAGGGGCATGAGCCCTTGTCAGCAAGGAGTCAAAAATGAAAGTACGTGCGCAAATTGCCATGGTGCTGAACCTCGACAAGTGCATCGGCTGCCATACCTGCTCGGTCACCTGCAAGAACGTGTGGACCTCGCGCGAAGGCATGGAATACGTATGGTTCAACAACGTCGAGTCGAAGCCCGGCATCGGTTATCCCAAGCAGTGGGAAAACCAGGACGTGTGGAACGGCGGCTGGAAGCTCAAGGGGGACGGCAAGATCGAGCCGCGCCAGGGCAGCCGCCTGAAGATCCTCGCCAACATCTTCGGCAACCCCAACCTGCCGGAGATCGACGACTACTACGAGCCCTTCACCTACGACTACCAGCACCTGCAGAAGGCGCCGCTGTCCGAGACGCCGCCCACCGCGCGCCCGATCTCGGCCATCACCGGCGAGAAGATGGACAAGATCAACTGGGGCCCGAACTGGGAAGACGACCTCGGCGGCGAATTCTCCTCGCGCAGCCGCGACAAGAACTTCGACAACGTGCAGAAGGAAATGCACTCGACGTTCGAAAACACCTTCCTGATGTACCTGCCGCGGCTGTGCGAACACTGCCTCAACCCGACCTGCGTCGCCTCCTGCCCGTCCGGTTCGATCTACAAGCGCGAGGAAGACGGCATCGTGCTGGTCGACCAGGACAAGTGCCGCGGCTGGCGCATGTGCATCTCGGGCTGCCCGTACAAGAAGATTTACTACAACTGGAAGTCCGGCAAGGCCGAGAAGTGCATCTTCTGCTACCCGCGCATCGAGGCGGGCCAGCCGACTGTGTGTTCGGAGTCCTGCGTCGGCCGTATTCGCTACCTCGGCGTGATTCTGTATGACGCCGACCGCATCGAAGAAGCCGCCAGCGTGACGGATGAGAAGGAACTTTACGAAGCCCAGCTGAAGATTTTCCTCGACCCGAGCGACCCCAAGGTCATCGCCGCCGCACGCGCCGAAGGCATCCCGGAAGCCTGGCTCGATGCGGCGGTGAAGTCGCCGGTCTACAAGATGGCGATCGACTGGAAGATCGCCTTCCCGCTGCACCCAGAATACCGCACGCTGCCGATGGTCTGGTACGTGCCGCCGCTGTCGCCGATCCAGGCCGCGGCCGAGTCCGGAAAAATGGGCATGAACGGCATCATTCCGGATACCCAGTCGCTGCGCATCCCGATTACCTACCTCGCCAACCTGCTCACCGGCGGCAAGGAAAAGCCGATCGTCACCGCGCTCGACCGCCTGCTGGCGATGCGTGCCTACATGCGCGGCAAGTCGGTGGAGGGCGTGCCCAACACCGCCGCGCTCGACCAGGTGGGACTCAGTTCCGAACAGGCCGACGAAATGTACCGCTACCTGGCCATCGCCAACTACGAGGACCGGTTCGTCGTCCCCAGCACCCACCGCGAAGAGACGATCAACACCTTCGAGGAAAAGTCGAGCTGCGGCTTCACCTTCGGTAACGGCTGTTCCGACGGTGTGACACCCAAAACGACGCTGTTCGGCAACCGCAAGAATTCGGTGCCGGTCGACTTGTCGCAACTGCACGCCAAAAAGAAAACCGGTTAAGGAGCCCACACGATGAAAACCTTCAAAGCCCTGTCCCTGCTGCTGTGCTATCCCGAAGCCGACTGGCTGGCGGCGCTGCCAGAACTGGAAACCGTGCTGGCAGAAGAGGCCGATTTCAACGGCGAGGCGGCCACCAGGCTGTCGCCGCTGTTCGCCTTGCTGCGGGAATCAAAGCTGATCGCGTTGCAGGAAAACTACGTTGCGACGTTTGACCGCAATCCCTCGCATTCGCTGCATCTGTTCGAGCACATTCACGGCGAATCGCGCGACCGCGGTTCGGCGATGATCGACTTGCTGGAGGAATACTGGAAGCGGGATTTCGACGCAAGTTCGTCGGAGTTGCCAGACTATGTACCGCTTTTCCTCGAATTTCTATCACTGTTGCCGACAGATGAGGCGCTGGTACTGCTGGGAGACGCGGTTCACGTGCTCGCTGCCGTCGGCCGCAAGCTTGATGCCAACGGCAGCCCGTATGCGACAGCGTTCCAGCTGCTCGAAGCCCTGTCTCCGGTTGACGCCCTGCCGCTGATGGAACCACCTGTGCGCGACATGGACGAGGCCATGGAGATGTTCGGCCCGTCCGTGGATGGCGTGGAGCCTCTGCTCAAGACGAGCCCGCAGGTGTCGGTGGTGCAGATGCCTGCTTCTCGCCGTCCCGCTGCAGCCGCCCCAACCCATTGAACCCGGCTCAATTGATTACTGGAGGGTCTTGAAATGTCCTATCTGCACAATTTAACGTTCGGTATCTATCCGTACATCGCGCTGGTCATCTTTCTGTTGGGCAGCCTGATCCGCTTCGACCGCGAGCAATACACGTGGAAGAGCGACTCGTCGCAGCTGTTGCGGACGAAGCAGTTGCGTCTGGGCAGCAACCTGTTCCACATCGGCATCCTGTTTCTGTTTTTTGGTCATGCGGCCGGCCTGCTGACGCCTCATCACGTGTATGAAGCGTTTGGCCTGTCGACGCCCAACAAGCAGATGCTCGCCATCATTTCTGGCGGCGCGGCGGGCCTGATCTGTCTGGCTGGCATCACGATTCTGCTGCATCGGCGCCTGACTGAGCCGCGCATCCGCGCCACCAGCAAACCCATGGATATGTTCATTCTGCTGTGGGTATTCGTCACGCTGGTGCTCGGACTGCTCTCCATCCTGTCCTCGCTGCAGCACACCGAAGGGGGCGTGATGCTGGCGCTGGGCGCCTGGGCGCAACACATCGTGACCTTCCGGAGCGGCGCGGCCGATTTCCTGGTCGGCATCCCGGCAATCTACAAAATCCACCTGTTCTTCGGCATGACACTGTTCGTGCTGTTCCCGTTCTCGCGACTGGTGCATGTATGGAGCGGATTTGCATCGGTGAGCTACGTGACACGCGCCTGGCAGCTGGTGCGCCCGCGGGGGTGAACAGGTTTCGCAGGTAAATGAACAGGTTTCGCAGGTAAATTGGCTCCCCCCTCTCCCCAACCCTCTCCCTCGAGGGGCGAGGGGGCGAAGGCTAAGCCCAAACCGATTAAGGAGACTGAAATGACGCATGTTGTCATCCTGGGTGCCGGCATCGCGGGCGTGTCCGCAGCCTACGCACTGAAAGCCAAGCTGAAGCCGAGCGACGAAATCACGGTGGTGTCGGACAAGCCCTACTTCCACTTCGTGCCGTCCAACCCGTGGGTGGCCATGGGCTGGCGCGAACGGTCCGATGTGGCTTTCCCGATCGGGCCGCATCTCGAATCGCACGGCATCAAGTTCATTCACAGCGGGGTCAAGCGCATTCAGCCCGACGTCATCCAGGTCGACCTGGAAAACGGCGATGTGCTGTTCTATGACTATCTGCTGATTGCCACGGGCGCAGTCGGCACCTCCGACGACGTGCCTGGCCTCGCCGAGCACACGCATTCGGTCATGCATATCGACCAGGCCGAGCATGCCCTGGCAGCGTACCGCGAGTTCGTACGGCACCCCGGCCCCATCGTGGTCGGTGCGGCACCCGGTTCCAGCGTGCTGGGGCCTATCTATGAATACGCCTTCCTGGTCGATGCCGACCTCAAGCGTCGCAACATTCGCGAACGGGTGCCCATCACCCTGGTGACCCCCGAGCCCTATCCCGGCCACCTCGGTCTCGGCGGCGAAGGCGCGAGCCGCGAGGCCGTGACCGCCGCGCTGGCCGACACCCAGATCAACGTGATCTGCAATGCCCGCACCGTTCGCGTCGACAAGGACACGATCCACGTCGTCGAGCTCGATGCCGCCGGCAAGGAAAAACAGACCCGCGCCCTGCCTTTCGCCTATTCCGTGTACTGGCCGGCTTTCGGTGGCGTGCCGGGCGTCCGCGCCGCAAGCAGTCTGGTGAACGAACGCGGGCTGGTGGTGGTGGACGAGTATCTGCGCAACCCCGACTATCCCAACGTGTTTGCCATCGGCGCCTGCGTGGCACAGCCGGCGGGCGAGAAAACCCCGGTTCAGGTGGGACCGCCCGACTCGGTGTATACGATCACCAAGGAAGGCGAGATCGTGGTGCAGAACATCCTGGCTCAACTCGGCGACGCGCCCCTGGTGAGCTATGTGCCCACGCACGCCAAATGGCTGACCGACATGGGCAGCACCGGCGCGGCCTATTTGTCCGAACCCCAGGTCCCGCTACGCGACATCAACTGGATGCGTCAGGGCCGCTGGGTGCATCAGGCCAAGGTCGATTTCGAGAAATACTTCATCAACAAGATCCGGCTGAAGCCTGCTGGCCTGGCACCCTCGATCGCCTCCCGGATTGCCGGCGTCATCAGCCAGGCACAGGCGGAGCAGGCCAGTGCGCTGGCGCCCGCACGCGCGTCCCTTCCCCCGGGCAGTGGCAAGCCGCTGGAACTCCATCTGCCGCAGGATCCCTGCATCGAGTTGCGCGCGCTGGCAAAATCGCTGGGGCGCGAGCCCGACGCGCTGGCGACCGAACTGCTGGCCGCCGCAGTGTTTGATGCCAAGTCGTACCTGAATGAGGCCGGCGTCGAGGCGATGGCGCTCTCCCGGCGCGAACTGCTGGTGGAAGACCTGCCCGAGCGCCAGCCCGGTGTGGAATTCCACGGCGGGGGGACTTGATCCAGTGCACACCCACGGCCGAACTTTGACCCAAGTACAGGAGAACCCAAGCATGAGTACCGAGCTGCCTGAACGCGATGTGGAAGGCTATCTGGTCGATCCGGGCGACTGGAACGACGACGTGGCCAGAATCCTGGCCCAGGAAGAGAACATCGAACTCAACGACGACCACTGGGATGCGATCCGCTTCATGCGCGATTACTACGAGGAGCATCAGGTCATCGCCGATGCCCGTTTCGTCATCAAGCACCTGGCCGAAAAGTATGGTCGGGAAGCGCAAAAGAAACTGTTCGTGCTGTTTCCGTACGGCTACGTGAAACAGGCCTGCAAGATTGCCGGGATGCGGCGTCCGCGGGCCTGGAGCACGGGCTAGCCACCTGAAATCGCCTTCGTTCGTTCACGACGAAGTGACTTGGCATCGGCCTGATCGCTTAACCTCATCAGGGGCGGCTTAGCTTGACCTTATTTAATGGTTCTTTTATCCCTTATTCATTAGAACCTTATGGGAATTTCCTTACACAACATCGAGAGTCCGGGGCCGCCCACGCCGCCCACGAGGTTTGCGCCTTTCGCGCTCGGCTTCCGCGCGTTCTTTCTGGCGGCAGGCGTCCATGCCGTATTGATTCTGGCGCTGTGGCTGCTCGTGCTGCGCGGCAGCCTGGATCTGGGCAGCCTGCCGCCGCTGGTCTGGCATGGCCATGAAATGCTGTTCGGATTTGCCGTGGCGGTGATCGCCGGATTTCTGCTCACGGCCGCGCAGAACTGGACCGGTATCCGCACGCCTTCCGGTGCGCCGCTGGCCGCGCTGTTCGGGCTGTGGCTGGCGGGGCGGCTGGCTTTTCTGGTGCCGGGATTGCCGTCGAGCCTGGTCGCGCTGGTCGACCTGATGTTCCTGCCAGTGCTGGCTGTCGTGCTGGCCTGGCCCATCCTGAAAGCCAGGCAGCTGCACAACTACCCTTTCCCGATCATGCTGTTGGTGCTGGCCGTAGCCAATATGCTGGTGCATGCGGAAACGCTTGGCTGGGCTGCCGACACGGCCAGACTCGGTCTGCATCTGGCGATCTATGTGGTGGTGGCGATGATGGTGGTGATGGGCGGGCGGGTGATTCCGAGCTTCACCGACAACAAGCTGCGCACCCAGGCCCGGCGCTGGCCCCTGATCGAGCGGCTGGTGCCGATTGTGACTCTCGGCGCGCTCGTGGCGGCGTTGTTCGCGCCCGACTCTGCCGTGACTGCGCTGCTCGCCGCAATGGCCGCGGCAGTCCATCTCGTCCGGCTGGCTGGCTGGTACGCGCCCCAATACTGGGCGGTTCCGCTGCTGTGGATCCTGCACCTGGGCTATGCCTGGATCGCGCTCGGCTTCGTGCTGCTTGCGCTGTCGGCGCTAGGCGTCGAATCGGCGGCCGGCAGCGCGCTGCACGCTTTCACCGCCGGCGGGATCGGCGTGTTGACCCTGGGCATGATGGCGCGGGTATCACTCGGCCATACCGGGCGCATGCTGGAACCGGTGCCGCTGATGACGCTGGCGTTCGTGGCGATCAACATCGCCGCGCTGATTCGGGTCGTGCTGCCGCTGGTTTTTCCGGCGGCCTATGCACAGGGCATGGCCGTCTCCGGACTGGCGTGGATGCTCGCTTTCGGACTGTTCACCGTGATTTATGCGCCGATCCTGTTGCGCCCCCGCGTCGATGGAAAACCCGGCTGAGCCCGACGCCCCGCATTGACGCGCGCGGCACAACGGGTGCAGGCTTGGGCCTCCCCCATTTTACGTTGAATGCCATGTTCCCTCGCCCGCATTGCCCGCGCTGGCTCGTCCTGTGCCTCTTTTCGTTCCCGGTTCTGGCGGCCTCGCCCGACGGCGTGGTGGCGGTCTCGCACCCGGCCGCGGCTGCGGCGGGTGCGCGCATGCTGGCGCAGGGCGGCAACGCTATCGACGCCGCCGCAGCCGTGCAGTTCGCGCTCAATGTGGTCGAGCCGCAGTCTTCCGGCATCGGTGGGGGCGGCTTCATGATGGTTCATCTGGCCAAAACCGGTGAAACCTTCATCGTCGATTCGCGCGAACGCGCGCCCGCTGCCGCGAGTGCCGACATGTTCGCGCCCGATGGCCTGCCGATGACCTTTCCGCAAGCCTCGACCAGCGGCCTGGCGGTGGGCGTGCCAGGCACTCTGCTCGGAGTAGATACCGCCTTGCGCCGCTGGGGCACGCGCACCCTTGCGGACACGCTGGCGCCCGCCATCGAACTGGCCGAGCGCGGCTTCCGTGTCAACCGGTTTCTGGCAGACGACATCGCGAACGATAGCGGCCGCACCCAGTTGCAGCCTGAAACCGCTGCGATCTTTCGTCCCGGCGGCGTGCCGCTGGCCGAGGGCGACTGGCTGGTGCAGCCCGATCTGGCCCACACCCTGAAGCTGTTGGCCAGAGAAGGCACGGCGCCGTTCTATCACGGTCCGCTGGGGCTGGCCATTGTCGAGGCGCAGCAGCGGGCGCGCAGCGAGCTGGGAGTGGCAGGGCTTGGCCGCATGACCGTGGCCGACCTTGCGCAATACCAGGTGGCGATCCGCAAGCCGGTGGTCGGCAATTATCGCGGCTGGACCGTGGCGGGCATGCCGCCGCCCTCTTCCGGCGGACTGACCCTGTTGCAGATGCTCAAGCTGCTGGAGCGGTTTCCGCTTGGCGATGCCGCGCAGGGATACGGTTTCGGCAGCCCGCAGACCCTGCACGTGATGATCGAGGCGATGCGCCTGGCGTTTGCCGACCGTGCGGTGTGGATCGGCGACGACGATGCGGCCCCGGTGCCGCGAACAGGCCTGCTGCATCCTGAGTATCTGGCCACCCGTGCCGCGCGGATCGAGACCTGCAGCCGCATGGATACGCCGCAAGCGGGCGACCCGCTGCCATGGGACGCCGCCGCCCGGTCGCGGCCGGATTCGCCGCGCTGCCGCCGCGAAAGCCCGCACACCACGCACTTTTCGGTCGTCGATCGCTGGGGCAATGTGGTCAGCTATACCAGCACCATTGAATTCACCTGGGGATCGGGCATTACGGTGCCGGGGCATGGGTTCCTGCTCAACAACGAGTTGACCGATTTCAATTTCGCGCCCAGCGCCGATGCCGCCGCGGGCAATCCTGGGGCCAACGATGTCGCGCCCTACAAGCGCCCGCGTTCCAGCATGGCGCCAACGCTGTTGTTCAGGGACGGCAAGCCGGTGGTGGCGTTCGGCTCGCCCGGCGGATCGACCATCATCAATTCGGTGCTCAATGTCACGCTCAACCTCATCGACCATGGCATGGAGCTGCAACAGGCCATCGACGCGCCGCGGCTGTCGGTCACCCACGCGGCCGGGCCTATCCAGTGCGAAGGCGGCCAGGCGTTCATGCAGCCGCCGTTCGGGCTGGCCACCCAGGATGCCCTGCGCACGTTGGGCCATGTCGGGCTTGGCGCGGCGGGAACAGAGGGCTGCCAGAAAACCATCGGCTCGGTGCAGGCGGTGGCCATCGATCCGGCGACCGGCGACCGGCGCGGTGCGGCCGACCCGCGCCGCGAAGGCACCGTGATCAAGGTCAAGGCGGCGCATTTACTGCCGTAGAATACTAAAGATAACCGGCTTGCGGACCGGAAGACTCGGTGGTTTTGGTCTCTATAAAATGAAATTTAATTTCCTGAACTGGGTGTTGATTGCCCTGTCCGTTGCATGCGGCGTGGCGGCCGCCGCCCCCCTGCCGCTCACCCTTGCGCATGAACATGCGCTCGGTCTGCGGACTGATTTCCTGAAGGAACAGGCAGGACGGCTCGACCTGGAACAGGCCATGGCCGCCCAAAAGGCCGGCGCTTTCAGCCCCGGAACCAGCCCGGTCATGAATTTCGGGATCGGTTCAAAACCGGTCTGGCTGCATCTGGCCGTCGACAACACGAGCGCATCGGCCGTGCACAAACGGTTGTCGATCGAAACAGCCTGGCTTGACAGCGTTGAGCTCTATATCCGCCACCGCGACCAGACCGTTGCGCGCTATCGTGCCGGAGACACCCAGCCGTTCGGCCAGCGCCCGGTCAAGAACCGCTTTTTCGTATTCGATTCGACGTTCGAACCGGGCGTCAGCGAACTCTACCTCCGCGTGGAAACGCCTGATCCCATGGTCGTCCCGATCCGCCTGATGAGTCTTGAAGAGGCGCATGCTCGCGAAACGCTTCAGGAAATGAGCTATGGCATCGTGTACGGTTTCCTGCTCGCCCTGATTGCTTACAACCTCACGCTGTATGCCAGCTTGCGCAGTTCGCGCTACCTGATGTACTCGCTCTATCTGGCGATGTTCATGATCGCGAATATTGCCTATACGGGTCATGGCTTTGCCTGGCTGTGGCCCGAGTCCGTCCGCTGGCAGCAATGGTCCAACCCGGTGCTGATGATGCTGTATGCCTTCAGCGGCTTGCTGTTTGCGCTGCGCTTCCTGGACATCGGGGAGCAGTTTCCGCGTGCACACCGGGGCATCCTCGGGATTGGCCTGGCCTTCGGCAGCGCCTTTGCGGCTACCCTCTTTCTCGGCAGCCAGTTGGGCGCCTTGCTGATCGCGTTCAGCTTCGTTTCCCTGTTTACCTTCATCATGCTGGCGCTGGGCGTGCTCTCTGCCCGCTCGGGCAACAAGCCCGCCCGGTATTTTCTGCTGGCCTCCGTGGCCGCCATGCTCGGCGCCGTGCTGACGACCCTTTCCACCTGGGGCTTCATACCTCATACCAACTGGACATTCCGGGCGGTGGAACTGGGCATGCTGGTCGACGCCACGCTGCTTGCCCTGGCGCTGTCCTTCCAGCTTCGGCTGCTGCAGGAAGCTAAGATACGCGCCGAACAACTTGCCCACATGGATCCGCTGACCGGCCTGAACAATCGCCGGGCGTTCTACGACATTGCCGAGCCCTTATGGAGCACGGCGGTGCGTAAACGTCGCGATGCCTCGGTGATCTCGATCGATATCGACAATTTCAAACAGATCAACGACACCCATGGCCACGAGCATGGAGACGATGTTCTGGTTGCAATTGCGGACGTGCTGTCTCGTGCCATCCGGCAGGGTGACGTGCTGGCCCGCTGGGGGGGCGAGGAGTTCATTGTGTTCATGCCTGAAACCAGCCTGCTCGAAGCCACCGCCCTGGCGGAAAGGTTGCGGACCGCAATAGCCGGTGTGCGCATCCGGAATCCAGGTGGGGAAACGACCGTCACGGCAAGCCTAGGCGTTGCCCAGAAGGAAATGGGGCACGCCACGCTCGACACCCTGATTTCCTCGGCCGACAACTATCTGTATCAATCCAAGCTGCAGGGCCGCAACCGGGTGAGTTACGAATTGTTGGTGGGAGTTCCTGTGGGAGCCTAGCTCGCCTTGTCACCTCGCCCGAACGTGGTCACAAACGCCTACTTCCTGATGGTCTACGATAAGAACTCCTTCAATGCAGAGAATTGACAGGAGAACATCATGGACATCAGCGACGTGGTCATACATGTAAACGAATCCCTGGATGCGCAGGCGCGGCACGACCTGGAAGACCGGATGCGCGATATCGACGGCGTGATTGCGCCGCGATTCAACGGCCGGGCACGGCACTTGATGATCGTGGCCTACAATCCCGAACAGACGGGGGCAGGTTTCCTGCTCGACGCTGTCCGCAACCAGGGGTACACCGCGCAGGCCTGTGGAGGCATGAGTGTCTGACGCCGTGTCCGATCCCCGCGCACCGGCGCCCGCCGCCCCGACCAAACAACCCGTCCGGAAGCGTGCCAACATGCACGATGGCATTGCGGTCTGGTGCGATTGCTGTTCATGTGCGGCCGAGCCCTACTGGCTGGCGGTGGCAGAGGAAATGGGGATCGACCTCGGCAGCGATTACGAGGTCGAAGCGCCCCCGGCGCACTCCGGGTCGACCTGATCAGGCTGCGAGGGCTTCCCCGTCCTGGATCATCGCCTGCGCCATGCGCAGGCCGCTTTCCCACGCGCGCTCGACCCCGACTCCTGCGATTCCGTCGCCGATCAGGGCAACCCGGCTATCGCGGTCACTGAGCCAGTAGCCGCCGGCCGAAGTGGAGGGGCGCGCATGCCTCCATAGATGGGCCATCTCGACTTCGACCGGGCGGGACACGCCCAGCAAGCCCATCAGCGCCGAGGCAGCGCGGGTGCCAGCCTCGAAAGGCGGGGCGTCGAGGTAAGTCTCGGCGAATTCATGGGTGCTGTGCACCATCCACAGGCCGGAGCCGTCGCCCGTCTGGCGCACGGCCAGATTCAGCAGCGTATCGTCAAACTGGATGACATTCGCATCAGGACCGCCTTCCCAGCGCGCCAGGAATGACCAGATCGGACGGTAGCGTACGTTGTCCAGGCGTTCGAGTAGACGGGGCAGCCCATCCAGCAAGGGGATGGCCTGCGGCGTGGGCAGGCTGCAGATCACGCAGTCGTAATCGCCCATCTCACGCCCATCGTCCAGAATGATCGTGCGCGGCTGCAAGGCTGCAACACGGGAACGGGTATGCAAACGCGCCTTGCCCAGCAACTGGCGCACCAGTTGCGAGGACTCGATGACGGGTTGGTAATGGTTTTGCAGGTTGACCTGGACCCACGAAGCGGTGGCACGACCCTGCACGACGTCGTTCCGCAGCGGGGTCAGCCAGCCTTTGCGCGCCCAGGCACGCAACTGGCTGCGGAAAGGCTCACGCTTGGCCGAAATAAACGGTGCCCCCAGCATGGCCCAGCCATGGTCCATGCGCCGGGTCGACAGCCGACCGCCCGCGCCCCGCGCCTTGTCGAACACATCGACTTCCCAACCTGCCGCTGCCAGGGTTCCGGCGCAACTGGCACCGGACATCCCTGCCCCGACAATGCCTGCCCTGAGTGTGGTTTTCATGATTGCTGCCTGTTGGCTCATTGCTGAATAGGCCTTAAATCAGCATCTAGTTCAGCATAGTCTAATTTGCTTAATTTATCGACTCTACGCAGTCATGTCGGTTCGGCGCAAGTGAAGATTTATGCAGCAATCAAGGACAGGGTCATGGAAACATGCGGGATTCCGGCCTCCTGATAGACCGCGCCGCGCTGGACAAAACCGGCGCGCCGATAAAAATCGGTTGCATGACATTGCGCGCTCAGTTCCACGCGGGTCATTCCCGCCCGCCGCGCGGCTGCGAGTGCGTCTTTCAGCAACGCGCTTCCCACCCCCTGCCCGCGCCAGCTGCGCAATACGGCCATGCGGCCCAGGTGGCCGTCGGGGAGCAGGCGGGCACAGCCAATCGGGGTGCCGCCGTCATCGGCCGTGGCGAGCAGGTGCACCGAGCAGGCGTCGTATTCGTCCCACTCCAGGGACTCAGGCACGCCCTGCTCGTCGATGAACACCGCGCGCCGGATGGCGCCAAGGCGCGCGGCGTCATGCATCCAGTCCGTTTCATGAATGCTGAAACCAGCCATGGGTCAGTCTGCGACCCGGGCGAACCGGCGCGCGGCACGATGCCCGCGTGCCGCCTGTACGCCCTGCAAGGCCCACAAGCCGGCAACGAAATAGCTGCCAGTGATCAGCAAGGCCTGACGATGGTCGCCCTGGGTGAGCCAGCTGGTCGCACCATACGTCAGCGGGCCGATGATCGACGCGAGCTTGACCGCCAGCCCCCACAGGCCAAAGAACTCGGCCTGTTGTGCCGGCGGTGCCAGCAAGCCCACCATCGCGCGACCCGCCGATTGCGACGCGCCCATGCACAGCCCGGCCAGGTTGGCGGCCACCCAGAACATGCGCTCGTCGGGCGCGGCCCAGGCCAGCAGCACCATCAGAATCCAGCCGGCAAGCGTCCACGCCACCGCCCACACATGGCCGATGCGGTCCTGAATGTGGCCGAAGGCAAACGCGCCGAGGGCCGCTGTGAGGTTGACCAGCAATACCAGCAGAATCGTCCGCTGGGTGTCGAAATGGAACACCTGGCTGGCATAGATCGCCGCCAGGGTGATCACGGCTTGCGTGCCGGCCTGATACAGTACGGTGCAAATCAGAAAACGTTTCAGATCAGGCAAATAGCGCAGATGGCTCAGTGTATGTCTCACCTGCGACCAGGCATTGCGGGCCGTGCGTTCCGGCTGCGGCGTGGCGCGCTCGTTTAGGATCAGCAGCGTGGGCAGGCTGGCCAGCGCAAAGATCGCGGCGGTGATCAGCATCGCCACCGGGACGAAATCAGCCGCATCCAGCCCCTGTCCCTGCGCCCAGTCGATATACGCCAGGCTGGCGCCAAGCGACACCAGGCCGCCCACATAACCCAAGGCCCAGCCCCAGCCCGATACCCGTCCGAGCGCACGCGGACGTGCCAGTTCGGGCAGAAAAGCAGCAATCAGGTTTTCACCGGTGCCAAAGAAATAATTGGAAATCACCAGCGCGACAATGGCCAGCACCAGCGCGCCCGGCACGGCAAAATACAGCAGCGCGGTGGCGCCGACGCAGCCCAGCGTGGTCAGCCACAGCAGCGTTTTCTTGCTAGCGTGGGCGTCTGCCCAGGCGCCGATCAAGGGCGCGGTCAACATCACCATCGCGTAGGAAACGGACAAGGCGAGCGTCCAGGCAAACGTTGCCCACGGCGCATTGCCGGATACCACCGAGACGAAATAGGCGCTGAACACCGCCGTGATGACGACTGTCGTGTAGCCCGAATTGGCGAAGTCGTACATCGCCCACGCCCACACCTCGCGGCGGCGCACGCCGGGTTGCAGCAAGTAAGCCATCAGCCGGCTTCGCCCTCCGCCTGCTGCTGCAACGCCCACATGTGTGCATACACGCCGTTCATGGCCAGTAGGTCGGGATGCCGTCCGCGTTCGACGATGCGGCCGCCTTCCATTACCAGGATTTCGTCGGCTTCGACGACGGTGGAAAGCCGGTGCGCGATGATGAGGCTGGTGCGGCTGCGGGCGATTTCCAGCAGTTCGCCCTGGATGGCCTTTTCGGTCTTGGTGTCGAGCGCCGAGGTGGCTTCGTCCAGGATCAGGATGGCCGGGTTTTTCAGCAGGGTGCGGGCAATCGCCACGCGCTGCTTTTCGCCGCCCGACAGTTTGAGCCCGCGTTCGCCGACAATGCTGTCCCAGCCCTGCGGCAGGCTTTCGATGAAATGCAGGATATGTGCGGCGCGCGCGGCTTCGATCACCTCCTGGCGAGTGGCGTCGGGCCGGCCGTAGGCGATGTTGTAGTAGATGCTGTCGTTGAATAGCACGGTGTCCTGCGGCACCACGCCGATGGCGGCGCGCAGGCTGTCCTGCGTAACGTGGCGGATGTCCTGGCCATCGATGCGGATGCTGCCCGCACCAACGTCATAAAAGCGGAACAGCAGCCGGGCGAGCGTCGATTTGCCGGCGCCGCTGGCGCCCACCGCCGCCACCGTCTTGCCGGCTGGAATGGTGAAGTCGACGTCGTGCAGGATCGGGCGGTCAGGATTGTAGGCAAAGCTCACCTGTTCGAACCTCACCTCACCCGCGACCACATCGAGTTCGCGCGCATCCGGTGCGTCCTCGACTTCACGCGGCCGCTTGAGCAGGGAAAACATGCGCTCGACGTCGGTGATCGATTCCTTGATCTGGCGATACATCACGCCGAGAAAGCTCAAGGGCTGGAACATCTGCAATAAGAAGGCGTTGACCATCACCAGGTCGCCCAGCGTCAGCGTGCCGTCGACCACGCCATTGGCGGCGCGCAACACCATCAGGGTGACGCCGATGGCGATCACTCCGGCCTGAGCGGCATTCAGCAGCCCCAGCGAGCGCTGCGACTTCAGCGCCATGCTTTCCCATTCGACGAGGCTGGCGTCGTAACGGTGTGCCTCGTATTTTTCGTTGCCGAAATACTTGACCGTCTCGTAGTTCAGCAGGCTGTCGATGGCGCGGCTGTAGGCTTCGGAATCCAGCGTGTTGGCGCGTCGCACGAACTGGGTTCGCCACTCGGTGATGGTAATGGTGAAGCCCAGATAGGCGGCCAGCGTGATCAGCGTGATCACGCCAAACACCCAGTCGAGCTTGACGAACAGGATGCCCGCCACCATGAGGATTTCCAGCACCGTGGGGGTGATGCGGAACAGCAGGTAACCGACCAGGCTCGACACCGCCCGGGCGCCACGCTCGATGTCCCGCGTGATGCCGCCGGTCTGGCGCTCGAGATGAAAGCGCAGCGACAGCGCATGCAGGTGATTGAACACCGCCATGCTGATGCGGCGCATCGCGCGCTGCGTCACCTTGGCGAAGATCACATCGCGCAGGTCGGAAAAGGTGGTGCTGGCAAAACGCAGCAGGCCATACATGAGAATGAAAGCCAGCGGCAGCACCAGTTCAGGGCGCGGCTTGTCGAGCGCGTCGATGATTTCCTTCAACACCAGCGGCACCGCCACCGATGCCAGTTTGGCGCCAATCAGCAGCGCCATGGCCAGCAGCACGCGGCCGCGGAATTCCCAGAGATACGGAAACAGGCGGCCGATCGAACGCAGGCTGGGTTCGCCGAGTGGCGGGGGGGCGGCGTGGGAATGAAGGGCAGGATGCATCAGGTCGGGTAGAATCGCAGATTGTTTTCCCCGATTTTACGTCCTCGCTGCGGATTCCCACGCCGGACGCCCCAACCGCATGACACTCTACGGCATTCCCAATTGCACCACGGTCAAGAAGGCGCGCGCTTGGTTCGCCGCAAACGGCCACGACACCGATTTCCACGATTTCAAGAAACAGGGCGTCGATGCAGCCTGGTTGCGCAAGGTGGCGGCACAAACCGGATGGCAGGCACTGGTCAACATGCGCGGCACCACCTGGCGCAAGCTGACCGATGCGGATAAAGCCGCCGTGGTCGATGAAACCAGCGCCATCGCGCTGATGCAGGCCCAGCCCAGCGTGATCAAACGGCCGGTGCTGGACGTCGATGGCGTCTTTCGCGTCGGATATTCCGAAGCAGACTATCAAGCCTTATTTGGAGCGTGACCCTGCATGGCCAATGAAACTTTCGAGCTTGCGGTCGAACTGCTCAAACGCCGCTCGCTGACCCCCGACGACGCCGGCTGCCACGATATCATCGTGGCGCGCCTGAAAAAACTCGGCTTTCACATCGAGCGCATCTGCCACAACGGCGTCGACAACCTGTGGGCCCGCAAGGGCACGGCGGCACCGGTGGTCTGTTTTGCTGGCCACACCGACGTGGTGCCGACCGGGCCGCTGGACCAGTGGGTTTCCGATCCGTTCGAGCCGACGGTTCGCGATGGTCAGTTGTATGCGCGCGGCGCCGCCGACATGAAAACCTCGGATGCGGCCTTCGTCACCGCCACCGAACGCTTTCTCGCCGGGCATCCCGACCATTCGGGTTCGATTGCCTTCCTGCTGACGTCGGACGAGGAAGGCCCCGCCACCGATGGCACGGTGCGGGTGGTCGAGGCGTTGAAGGCGCGGGGCGAAACGCTCGATTACTGCATCGTCGGCGAACCCACCAGCGCCGCCGAATTTGGAGACACCATCAAGAATGGCCGGCGCGGGTCGCTGTCCGGCGCGTTGCGCATCAAGGGCGTACAGGGCCACATCGCCTACCCGCATCTGGCCAAAAACCCCATTCACCTGGCCGCGCCGGCGATCGCCGAACTCGCCGAGACCATGTGGGACGAAGGCAATGCCTATTTCCCGGC
>JAWOJD010000051.1:0-19730 GCA_046484355.1 Thiobacillus sp. | reverse complement strand
GCCGCGAACGCCGCCCCCTCGAACTCCGCGACCATCATGCCCATCGCGAAGCAACCGAGTTCGCCGCCGCTGGCGGCCGAGCCCTGGTCGATCGAGACCGCGGCTGCCAACACGCTGAAGTCGGTGCCGCCGCGGATCGCCTCGGCCAACTGGACGGCCTGCGCCTCGTCCTCGACCAGGATGTGGCGGGCGCAGACCTGGGCCGGCTGCGTCAGTTGCGGCTTCAGCGCCTCGTAGCCGACGCGCACCTCGAGCTCGCTCAGCACGACCTCGGCCTCGATGACCGCGATCAAGGCGTCGATCGTCTCGGTCTCGCGCGCCACGGCGCGGAGCTGATCGAGATCCCGGAAACCGGCGATCGTGAGGATCTCGAGGAACGAGGCCTCGTCCGGGAGCGGAGAGGTGAACCAGGCCGTCGATGCCGCCCGGCAGGCCGATGAACACGCCGAAGTCGGTGATCGACTTGATCGCGCCGGAAACCTTGTCGCCCTTCTTGTGGTTCATCGAGAAGTCTTCCCACGGGTTCGACTTGCACTGCTTCATGCCGAGCGAGATGCGGCGCTTGTCTTCGTCGATGTCGAGCACCATGACTTCGACTTCGTCGCCCAACTGTACGATCTTGGAGGGGCTGACGTTCTTGTTGGTCCAGTCCATTTCGGAGACGTGCACCAGGCCTTCGATGCCCTCTTCGATTTCGACGAACGCACCGTAATCGGTGAGGTTCGCGACTTTGCCGAACATGCGGGTGCCCTGCGGATAACGGCGTGCAATGCCCACCCATGGGTCATCACCCAGCTGCTTGATACCGAGCGACACGCGGTTCTTTTCGGTGTCGTAGCGCAGGATCTTGGCTTCGAGCTCCTGGCCCACCTGCACCACTTCGGACGGGTGCTTGACGCGACGCCAGGCCATGTCGGTGATGTGCAGCAGGCCGTCGATGCCACCCAGGTCCACGAACGCACCGTAGTCGGTGATGTTCTTGACGATGCCCTTGACGATGGAGCCCTCCTTCAGGTTTTCCATCAAGGCTTCGCGGTCGGCGCCCATGGTCTCTTCCAGCACAGCGCGACGCGACACCACCACGTTGTTGCGCTTGCGGTCGAGCTTGATGACCTTGAATTCCATTTCCTTGTATTCGAACGGCGTGGTGTCCTTGACCGGACGCATGTCCACCAGCGAACCCGGCAGGAAGGCACGCAGGCCACCGACCAGCACCGTCAGGCCGCCCTTGACCTTGCCCTGCACCATGCCGCTGACGATGCGGCCTTCGTTCATTGCTGCTTCCAGATCCAGCCAGGCTGCCAGTTTCTTGGCACGCTCGCGCGACAGCTTGGTGGCGCCGAAACCGTCTTCGATCGACTCGATGGCGACCGCGACGAAATCACCGATCGCGGCTTCGATTTCGCCCTGATCGTTCTTGAATTCTTCAATTGGAATCAGGCTCTCGGATTTGAGGCCTGCATTCACCGTCACGAAATTGCCGTCGATGCCGACGATTTCAGCAGTGATGACTTCACCCTGGCGCATTTCCTGGTGCGCAAGGGATTCCTCGAACAGGGCGGCAAAGCTTTCCATGGATTCGGGAGCGGAGGAAGCGGTAGCAGTAGACATTAAAAAACCTTCTTGTCCGTCGGTGAGGACGGGGTTAGTTGCACATCGTCAACCTGCCGGGCGCGGGCTGACACGATTAAATTCACTTGCTGCGGTAATGCGCAAGCACCGCCTGTACTGCCGATTCGATGTCCATATGGGTGGTATCGAGCAACAGCGCATCGGGCGCGGGCTTCAGTGGCGCTACCGAGCGGGCGGTATCGCGCGCATCGCGCGCCTGCATATCCGCAACAAGGGCCGGTAGGCTAGCAGAGTTCCCCTTCCCGATCAACTGCTTATAGCGTCTTTCAGCACGTGCCTTGGCACTGGCGGTGAGGAATACCTTGGCCACCGCATCGGCAAACACCACGGTGCCCATATCGCGGCCGTCAGCCACCAGGCCCGGCGCTTGTCGATAGGCCCGCTGGCGATCGAGCAAGGCTGCCCGTACCGCCGGCAATGCCGCCACTTTGGATGCGCCCTCGCCCACGGCTTCGGCACGGATCGCGTCGGTCACATTTTCGTCCGCCAGCCACACCGCACCGTCATGGAACGTGGCAGGGAGCGCCGCCGCCAATGCTGCCACGCGTGCTTCGTCGTCCAGGGCCACGCCTTGCTTCAATGTCGACAGCGCGGTCAACCGGTAGAGTGCACCACTGTCGAGAAAATGAAAGCCGAGTGCTGCGGCCACGCGTTCTGCCACCGTGCCCTTGCCGGACGCTGATGGACCATCGATGGTGAGAACCGGGATGCTCATTGCACAATGCCTGAAAAACGCTGAAAGTAATCCGGAAAGGTCTTGCCGACGCATCCCGGATCGTTGATGCGCACGGGCACCCCGCCAAGCGACACCAGCGACAGGCACATCGCCATTCTGTGGTCGTCGTAGGTGTCGATGACAGCATCGGGAGTCAGTTTTTCCGGCGGGGTGATGCGGATAAAATCAGCGCCTTCCTCCACCGTCGCGCCGACCTTGCGCAGTTCGGTTGCCATCGCGGCGATGCGGTCGGTTTCCTTGACCCGCCAGCTGGCGATGTTGCTGAGCGTGGTAACGCCATCGGCAAACAGCGCCGCCACCGCCAGCGTCATCGCCGCATCGGGGATGTGATTGCAGTCGAGATCGATCGCCTTGAGACGGCCACCTGCCGGTGCGCGCGCCTCGATCCAGTTCGGCCCCATCTCGATCTGCGCGCCCATCCGCACCAGCGCATCGGCAAAGCGCACATCGCCCTGAACACTGTCGCGCCCCACGCCCTCGACCCGCACCGGGCCGCCGCCAATGGCGCCTGCTGCCAGAAAATAGGACGCTGACGAGGCATCGCCCTCGACATACACCTCGCCCGGACTGCAATAGCGCGCATCCGCCGCCACCGTAAACGCTTGCCAGCCGTCTTGCGCCACCTCGACGCCAAACCGGCGCAGCATCGCCAGCGTGATGCCGATGTAGGGCTTGGAAATCAGTTCGCCGATCACCTCGACCTTCGTGGTGGCCTGCCGCAACGGCAACGCCATCAACAGGCCGGTCAGAAACTGGCTCGACACGTTGCCGCGCACCTGGGCCCGGTCGCCCGCCAAGATTGCGGGATGAACATGCAGCGGCGGAAAGCCGGGCTTGCCCAGATACTCGACCTGCGCGCCCAATTGCTTGAGCGCATCGACCAGGTCGCCAATCGGCCGCTCGTGCATCCGGGCCACGCCTTTCAGCACATAGTCGCCGCCGGACAGTGCCAGCGCGGCCGTCAGCGGACGAAACGCCGTCCCCGCGTTGCCCAGGAATAGTTCAGCCTGCTTGACGGGAAACACCCCGCCGATGCCGCTGATCCGCCAATGATTGCCACCGCAGTCCTCTACGCCGACACCCAGTGTGCGCAGCGCAGCCAGCATGTGCTGCGTGTCGTCGGAGTCGAGCAGGTCATAAACCTCGGTCACCCCGCCCGCCAGCGCCGCCAGCAGCAGCACGCGGTTGGAAATGCTTTTGGAGCCGGGCAAACGCACCGTGCCACGGGCCCGAGACCGTCCGGGCAAGTCAAGAAAATCCATCAGGAGTCCTGTGTTTCAATCCAGTTTTCACGGGCGATGCGGGCCCGCGAAAAAATATTCAGAAGCGCCTCTGCATCGCCCGCCTCGACTGCCGCCCTCAAGTTCTGCAGGCCGGCAAGATAGGCATCCAGCTCGGTCAGCAAGGCCACCCGGTTCGACAGCGCAATGTCCCGCCACATCTCGGGACTGCTGCCGGCGATGCGGGTGAAATCGCGGAATCCGCTGGCAGCGAAACGAAAATACGTGTCGCCATCGGCACGTTGTGCCAGCTCGTCGACCAGGGTAAATGCGGCCAGATGCGGCAAGTGACTGACCGCGGCAAAGATGCGGTCGTGCAAGGTGGCTTCCAGGCGCTCAACCTGCGCGCCTGTCGCTGTCCACAAAGCCTGCACCGTAGCCAGCGCTGCGGCACTTGTGTCAGGCTCGGGCGTCAACACGACCTTTCTGCCTTGATACAGATCCACGCGAGCGGCCAGCGGCCCGCTTTGCTCGGAGCCGGCAATCGGGTGCCCCGGCACGAAGTCGCTGAAACGTCCTTTCAGCACCGCGCGCGCCACAGCAATGACATCGGCCTTGGTGCTGCCGGCATCGGTAACGATTGCACCGGGTTTCAGGTGCGGCACCAGCTTTCCCAGTACCGCTCCGGTTTCGCCCACCGGCATCGCCAGCAGGATGCAATCGGCCTGCGCAGCCGTGTCCCATTCGACCGCACGGTCGATCAAACCACGCTCACGAGCCGTTGCAAGGCTTTCGGCGCTGCGTCCCACGCCCAGCACTTCACCCACGGCACCGGCCTGTTTCAAGGCCAGCGCAAACGATCCGCCAATCAGACCTGCACCGACGATGGCAAGCTTGTCGACGATCACAGGCAGGCTTTCAGCGCGTCGAGAAAACGGGCGTTCTGTCCTGCCAGCCCCACCGACACGCGCAGGCAGTCCGGCAGGCCGTAATTGGCGACTGGGCGCACGATCACACCACGCTTCAACAAATCGGTGTTGATCCGCGCAGCATCGCCGACTTTCGCCAGCAGGAAGTTGCCTTTCGATGGCACTGTTTCAAGGCCGAGTTCAGCCAGCCCTGCCACCAACTGCGCCATCCCGGCAGTATTCAAGGCATAGCTGCGCGCCAGGAAAGCTTCGTCGTCGAGCGCCGCAACGGCTGCGGCAAGCGCGGGTGCGTTGACGTTGAAGGGATGACGCACGCGGTTCAGCAAGTCGATGACATCCACGCTGCCCAGCCCATACCCCACACGCAGCCCCGCCAGGCCATAAGCTTTGGAAAAGGTGCGGCTGATCAGCAGATTGGGAAAACGCGCCAGCCAGGCTGCAGTGTCGCAGCGGTCAGCCGGCGGCAAATATTCGCCATAGGCCTCGTCCAGCACGACCAGTACCTGAGATGGCACCACCTCGAGAAAGGCCTTGATCTCGGGCCACGGCAGAAAGGTGCCGGTCGGGTTGTTCGGGTTGGCGATCCACAGCACGCGGGTGTCGTCGCGGATTGCCGCACGCATCGCAGCGAGATCATGGCCATAGTGCTTCGCCGCCACGGGAATGCCCTGCGCACCTACTGTCTGCGTGGCGATCGGATAGACCGCGAAGGCATGCTGTGCGTACACTGAAGATGTTCCCGCTGACAGAAAGGCGCGCGCGGCCATGTCCAGCACATCGTTCGAGCCGTTGCCGAGCACGATCTGATTCGCTGCCACGCCGAATTTCGTGGACAAACGGGCTTTCAGGGCAAAACCCGCGCCATCCGGATACACCGCCATGGCATGCAACGCATCCTGTGCCGCCGCCAGCGCCATCGGGCTGGGGCCAAGCGGGTTTTCGTTGGATGCCAGCTTGACGATATCGGCCTCGTTCATGCCCAGTTCACGTGCGAGCTCTGAAATCGGCTTGCCGGGCTGGTATGGGGCAATGGCGCGCACGTGAGCGGGCGCCAGATCACAACACATCATGATGCGGCGGCAGGATAGGAGCCAAGCACCTTGAGGAAGGCGGCACGCGTCTCGATCTCGGCCAGCGCGGCGACCATTTTGGAATCCTGGCGGTGGCCGTTGCAGACGACAAAAAACAGGTACTCCCAGTTGCTTCCCCGAGCCGGCCGCGATTCGAGCTTGCTCATGGAAATGCCTGCATCGGCAAGTGGTTGCAGCAATTTGACGACTGCGCCGGGCTGGTTCTTCGCTCCCATCACCAGCGAGGTTTTGTCGCGACCCGACGGTGCGGCATCGGCTTTCCCCAGCACCAGAAAGCGCGTGGTGTTAGTGGCTTCATCCTCGACGCAGGCCTCGATCACGGCCAGCCCGTACAGTTCGGCCGCGGCCTCCGATCCCAGTGTTGCGGCGGCGGGATCGGCGGCGGCGAGACGCGCGCCTTCACTGTTGCTCACCACGCTGACCCGCTCGGCATTCGGAAGATGCCGGCGGAGCCACTGCTGGCACTGCGCGAGCGATTGCGCATGGCCATAGACCCGGGCAATACCTTCCAGACTGACGTGCTTGCGCATCAGGGTCTGGTGAATCGGCAGCATCACTTCGCTGCATATTTTCAATGGACTGGAAACTATGAGGTCGAGCGTGCGCCCCACTGCGCCCTCGGTGGAGTTTTCCACCGGAACCACCGCAAAATCCGCGCGGCCGGTCTCAACCGCGCGAAAACAGGTGTCGATATCCGCCTCGGCAAGCGCCTCGGCCTCATGGCCAAAATGCTTGTGCACTGCCTGCTGGCTGAAGGTGCCAGCAGGGCCAAGATAGGCGATGCGCGTGGTTTGCTCCAGCGCGCGGCAGGCCGAGACGATTTCGCGTATCAGGCGCTCGACCACCTCGCCCGACAATGGACCGGGGTTGGTTTCGCGCAGGCGCCGCACAATCTGTGCCTCGCGTTCAGGGCGATAAATTTTCTCGCCTTTTTTTGCGTGGCCGACCTGTTGGGCAATGCCCGCACGCTCCGACACCAATTTGAGAATGGCGTCGTCGATGCTGTCGATGCGCGCCCGCAGCGCGCCGAGTTCATTGGGTGCGGCGTCAGTCATGCAGGCAAATAACGGACGCCGAGCACGCCGGAAATCGATGAGAGTTGCTGCATCACGGCCGCTGTCACGGCGCTGTCGACATCGACCAGCGTATACGCCATGTCACCCTTCGATTTGTTGACCATGTTGTGGATGTTGATCCCGGCGGAGGCCAGCATCGACGAAATCTGACCCACCATGTTCGGCACATTGGAATTGGCGATCGCGATGCGGAAGTCGGACTCCCGTGCCATGGCGACGTTGGGGAAATTCACCGCGTTCAGAATGTTGCCGTTTTCCAGGTAGTCGGCCACCTGCTCGGCCACCATCACCGCGCAGTTCTCTTCGGCCTCTGACGTACTTGCGCCCAGGTGCGGCAGCGCGACGACCTTAGCTTGACCGCGCAGGGCATTCGCCGGGAAGTCGCAGATATAGGCGTGCAGCTTGCCAGCGTCGAGCGCCTCGATCACGGCGGCATTGTCGACCACGCCTTCGCGTGCGAAATTCAGCAGCACCGCGCCCGGACGCATCACGTCGATGCGCTGGGCATTGATGAGATTGCGCGTGGCATCCAGCAGCGGCACATGCAGGGTGACGAAATCGGCCTGACGCAGCATGTCTTCCACGCTTTCGGCCCGCTTGACCTGCGACGGCAGCCGCCACGCGGCATCCACCGTGATCGCCGGATCAAAACCGACCACATTCATGCCCAGGCTGATCGCGGCTTCTGCGATATACGAGCCGATGGCGCCGAGGCCGACGACTCCGAGTGTGCGACCCGGCAACTCGCGCCCGGCAAACTGTTTTTTGCCCGCTTCGGTCGCCTTGTGGATTTCTTCGTCGGAACCAGTCAGTCCTTCAGCAAACCGGATGGCGGGTACCAGGTTGCGCGCGCCCATCAGCATGCCGGCAATCACCAGTTCCTTCACCGCATTGGCGTTGGCGCCCGGTGCGTTGAACACCGGCACGCCACGCTCGGACAGCTTGCTGACCGGGATGTTGTTGGTGCCCGAGCCGGCGCGGCCAATTGCCCGCACCGATGCAGGAATCTCCATGTCGTGCATCTTGGCCGAGCGCACCAGGATCGCGTCGGGATCGGCAACATCGCCACCCACCTCATAGTGCTGCGGCAGCCGCGCCAGTCCACGCGCAGAAATGGCGTTCAGGGTGAGAACCTTGCGCGCGTCAGCCATGACTTTTCTCGAATTCCTTCATGTAATCGACCAGCGCCTGCACCCCCGCCACTGGCATGGCATTGTAGATCGAGGCACGCATGCCGCCGACCGAGCGATGGCCTTTCAATTGCAGCAGGCCGCGTTCCTTGGCGCCCTTGAGGAAGGCTTCGTCGAGCGCGGCATCCTTCAGAGTGAACGGTACGTTCATCAGGGAACGATTGTCCATCGCCACCGGCGAACTGTAGAAATCGGTCGCGTCGAGCGTGTCATACAGCAGCCCGGCCTTCTCGCGGTTGGTCTTTTCCATTGCAGCCAGGCCACCACGCGCCTTCAGCCACTTGAACACCAGCCCGGCCGTATACATGCCAAAGGTGGGCGGCGTGTTGTACATCGAGTCGTTGTCGGCGTGCGTCTTGTAATCGAACATGGTCGGCGTGCCGGGCACCGTCTGGCCGATCAGGTCTTCGCGCACGATCACAATGGTCAATCCGGCCGGGCCGATGTTCTTCTGCGCGCCGGCGTAGATCACGCCAAATTTCGATACATCCATCGGGCGCGACAGAATGGTGGACGACATATCCGCCACCAGCGGGACGCCGCCGGTATCGGGCGTCCAGAAAATCTCCACACCGCCGATGGTTTCGTTCGGGGTGTAGTGCACATACGCGGCATCCGAGTCGAGTTTCCACTGATTCTGCGTCGGCGCGTAGCTGAAATTCTTGTCTTCGCTGCTCGCCACCACATTCACCGCGCCGTATTTCTTGGCCTCCTTGATGGCCTTCTTCGACCACTCGCCAGTGTTCAGGTAATCGGCGCTGGCTTTGCCGCGCAGCAGGTTCATCGGCACCATGGCGAATTGCGAGGACGCGCCGCCCTGCAAAAACAGCACCTTGTAGTTGGCGGGAATGCCCATCACTTCCCGCAGGTCGGCTTCGGCCGCTGCGGCAATGCCCATGAACTCCTTGCCGCGATGGCTCATTTCCATCACCGACATGCCGCTGCCATGCCAGTTGACCATCTCGGTCTGCGCCTGCTGCAACACATCCTTGGGAAGCACGGCAGGGCCGGCGCTGAAGTTATAGATGGTCATGTTTTAGTCCCCTGTTTCGTCTTCGTTGTCTGTTTCAGCCAGTTTTTCCAGGCTGATGAGTGTTTCGCCCTTGTCCAGGTTGATCAGCGTGACGCCCTGCGTCGAACGGCTCATGGCGCGAATTTCCTTGACCCGGGTGCGGATCAGCACACCGCCGGTGGTGATCAGCATGATTTCATCGTCCGGCTTCACCAACGTGGCAGCCACCACCTTGCCATTACGCTCGCTGGTCTGGATCGCGATCATGCCTTGCGTGGCGCGTGCATGGCGGGTGTATTCGGCAATTGGGGTGCGCTTGCCAAAGCCATTTTCGGTCGCAGTCAGCACGAAGTCGTTTTCGTCTTCGGCCACCAGCAGCGAAATCAGCTTCTTGCCCTTGGCCAGCTTCATCCCGATCACGCCGCGGGCGGTGCGGCCCATCGGGCGCACGTCGTTTTCGTCGAAACGCACGGCCTTGCCGCCGTCGGAAAACAGCATCACGTCGTGGCGGCCATCGGTAATCGAAGCGCCAATCAGGAAATCGCCGTCGTCCAGCCCCACCGCGATGATGCCGGCGGTACGTGGACGCGAGAAATCGGACAGCGGGGTTTTCTTGACGATGCCGTTGCTGGTCGCCATGAACACATAGTGCTCATCATCGAACGACTTGACCGGCAGCAGGGCGTTGATTTTCTCGCCCTCTTCCAGCGGCAGCAGGTTGACGATGGGCTTGCCACGCGCGGCGCGCCCGCCAGCCGGGACGTTGTAGACTTTGAGCCAGTACATGCGTCCGCGGTTGGAGAAACAGAGGATGAAATCGTGGGTGTTGGCGATGAACATCTTCTCGATGAAGTCTTCATCCTTGGTGCCGGCCGCCTGCTTGCCCCGCCCGCCGCGCTTCTGCGCGCGGTAATCGTCGATCGGCTGCGACTTCATGTAGCCACCGTGCGACAGCGTGACGACCATCTCTTCCGGCT
This sequence comes from Thiobacillus sp., assembly GCA_046484355.1. Lineage (GTDB taxonomy): Bacteria > Pseudomonadota > Gammaproteobacteria > Burkholderiales > Thiobacillaceae > Thiobacillus. Next base: position 9,867 of record JAWOJD010000051.1, on the reverse strand, counting down.
TGATCAGGTCCTCCATCGACATGTCCTGCGCGTTCTCGACGATGACCGAACGGCGGGCGTCGCCGAACTGTTCCTGAATCTGGGTCAGTTCGTCGCGAATGATCTGGGTGATGCGCGCCGGATTGGCCAGGATGTCGAGCAGGTCGGCGATCTTGTCCATGATCTCCTTGTACTCATTGATGATCTTGTCGGATTCCAGATTGGTCAGGCGCTGCAGTTGCATTTCCAGAATGCGCTGTGCCTGGATGTCGGACAGATGGTAGCCATCGCCGTGCAAACCGAACTCCGGTCCGATATTCACCGGGCGCGAGAACTCGGGATCGATGCGTGCCAGCATTTCCTCGACCATCGCCGACTTCCACGCACGATCCAGCAAGCGCGCTTTGGCGATCACCGGCGTTTCGGAACTCTTGATCAGTTCGACAATCTCGTCGACGTTGGCCAGCGCCACCGCCAGACCTTCCAGAATATGACCCCGCTCGCGCGCCTTCTTGAGGTCGAACACGGTGCGACGGGTGACGACTTCGCGGCGGTGACGCAGGAAGGCGTCGAGCATTTCGCGCAGATTGAGCAGGCGCGGCCGGCCATCGATCAGCGCCACCATATTCATACCGAAGGTGTCCTGCATCTGCGTCTGCTTGTACAGATTGTTCAGGATCACGTCGGCGTTCTCGCCGCGCTTCAGCTCGATGTAGACGCGCATGCCGGACTTGTCCGACTCGTCGCGCAGATCGGAAATGCCCTCGATCTGCTTCTCACGCACTAATTCGCCGATCTTGATCAGCAGATTGGCCTTGTTCACCTGGTACGGCAACTCGTCGATGATGATGGCCTGCTTGCCGCCGTGCTTGTCGACATCCTCGAAGTGGCAGGTGGCGCGCATCACCACGCGGCCACGCCCGGTGCGGTAGCCGTCGCGCACGCCCGACAAGCCGTAGATGATGCCGGCGGTCGGGAAATCCGGCGCCTTGACGATGGCGATCAGCGATTCAATGTCGGTCTCGGGCTCGTCCAGCAGCGCAAACAGTGCAGTGCAGATGTCGGTAAGGTTGTGCGGCGGAATATTGGTCGCCATGCCGACCGCAATACCCGACGAGCCATTGATCAGCAGGTTGGGAATCCGGGCCGGCAGCACCAGCGGTTCGTGCTCGGAACCGTCGTAGTTGGGGCCAAAGTCGACCGTTTCCTTGTCCAGGTCGGCCAGCAGTTCGTGCGCGATCTTCGCCATCCGCACTTCGGTGTAACGCATCGCCGCCGCGTTGTCGCCGTCGACCGAGCCAAAGTTGCCCTGGCCGTCGATCAGCGGGTAGCGCAGCGAGAAGTCCTGCGCCATCCGCACCATGGTGTCGTACACCGCGGTGTCGCCGTGCGGGTGGTATTTACCGATGACGTCGCCGACCACGCGCGCCGACTTTTTGTAAGCCTTGTTCCAGTCATTGGAAAGCTCGTTCATCGCAAACAACACGCGGCGATGCACGGGCTTCAAGCCGTCGCGCACGTCCGGCAACGCGCGCCCGACGATCACGCTCATGGCGTAATCGAGGTAGGAGCGACGCATCTCCTCTTCGAGGCTGACCGGGAGGGTTTCCTTGGCAAACTGTTCCATAACCGGCTTTTATTTATTCAGATTTTTAAAGACCGCGATTTTAGCATGGTCGCCAAGCCCGCCAGCCTTTGCCAAACCGCGGTCAAACAGTGAGAATGCAGGCCACCATGAAAGCCCCTGCCGATCTTCTTCTCCTGCCGCATTGGGTGGTTCCTGTCGAAACGGAAGGCGCGCTGTCCGACCATGCGGTCGTCATCCAGAACGGGCAGATTCTCGATGTGCTGCCCGCTATGGATGCCCAGGCACGGTATGACGCCAGGCAGACGGTCAAGCTGCCCGGCCGGGCGCTGATTCCGGGGCTGGTCAACCTGCACGGTCACGCCGCGATGTCGCTCATGCGCGGCTTTGCGGACGATATGCCGCTGATGGACTGGCTCAAGCAGCACATCTGGCCGGCCGAGAAGAAATGGGTTTCCGAAGCCTATGTCCGCGACGGCACCCTGCTGGCCGCGGCCGAGATGCTCGCGGGCGGCGTGACTTGCAGCAACGACATGTACTTTTTCCCGCAAGCTGCCGGCGAAGCCTTTCTGCAAGCCGGGATGCGCGCCACGCTGGGCATGATCGTGCTGGAATTCCCCAGCAACTACGCAGCGGACGCGGACAACTATCTGGCTCGCGGGCTGGCCATGCGCGACGAACTGAAGGATGAGCCGCTGCTGAGCTTCGCTTTCGCCCCGCATGCGCCCTATACCGTGTCGGACGCCACCTTCGGCCGCATTAACACCCTCGCCGAACAACTTGGCCTGCCCATCCACACCCATATCCACGAAACCGCCGACGAAATCACCGACAGCCTGAAGCAATATGGCGTGCGCCCGCTGGAACGGCTGGCGCAACTGGGTTTGTTGGGGCCGAATTTCATCGGTGTCCACGCGGTACACGTCAACGAAGCCGAAATCGGGTTGCTGGCCGCAAACGGCTGCCATGTCGCGCACTGCCCCGGCTCGAACCTGAAACTCGCCTCCGGCATCGCGCCGATCGCCCAACTTCTCCAGGCTGGCGTCAACGTCGGCTTCGGCACCGACAGCGCCGCCAGCAACAACCGCCTCGACCTGTTCGCCGAAATGCGCCTGGCCGCCCTGCTGGCCAAGGGCGCCAGCGGCGACGCTTCCGCCCTGCCCGCCGCTGCCGCGTTGAAGGCCGCCACCCTCGACGCTGCCCGCGCGCTCAACCTCGACAGCCAGATCGGCAGCATTGTCCCCGGCAAGTGCGCCGACCTGGTCGCGGTCGACCTGGGCAGGCTGGAGAGCCAGCCCATGTTTGACCCCGTCTCGCACCTGGTTTACGTTGCTGGACGCGAGAACGTCTCCCACGTCTGGGTCGACGGCAAGCTGAAACTGAACGAACACCACCTGGTCGATCTGAACCCGGACGACCTGACCGCCCGCGCTGCCTACTGGCGCGCCAAACTTACTGCCTGAGGTTCATGATGAGCAACGTCGACGCTGCAGAAATCGCCAAATTTTCCGAACTCGCCCACCGCTGGTGGGATCCGAACTCAGAGTTCAAACCACTCCATGAAATCAACCCGCTGCGCTTGAAATGGATCGACAAGCAGGCGTCGCTTGCCGGCAAAAAAGTGCTCGACGTCGGGTGTGGCGGCGGCATCCTGGCCGAAGCGATGGCCACCGCCGGCGCCGCGGTCAGCGGCATTGACCTCTCGGAGAAGGCGCTCAAGGTCGCCAAATTGCATTTGCTCGAATCGGGCAAAAGCGTCGACTACCAACTGGTGGCCGCCGAAGATTTTGCCGCACAGCATGCAGGCGAATTCGACGTCGTCACCTGCATGGAAATGCTCGAGCACGTGCCCGATCCCGCGTCGACCGTCGCCGCCTGCGCGCGCCTGGTCAAGCCGGGCGGCTGGATATTCTTCTCCACCATCAATCGCAACCCCAAGAGCTATCTGTTTGCGATCGTCGGCGCTGAATACATCCTCAAACTGCTGCCGCGCGGCACCCACGATTACGCCAAGTTCATCCAGCCCGCGGAACTCGCCCGCATGGCACGCGAAACTGGGCTGGACACGCAGGAGCTGATCGGCATGACCTACAACCCGTTCACCAAGGTCTACAAACTGGAAGCCGACACCGACGTCAACTACCTGATCTCCACCCGTCGCGGGGAAGCAACGCCTTGAAAGACAAGGCCGCGAAGCTGGATGGCATCCGCACTGTCCTGTTCGATCTTGACGGCACACTGGTCGACACGGCCCCTGACCTGGGTCATGCGCTGAACCTGCAACGCGTGCGCCACGGCCTTGCGCCGCTGGCCGACGACATCATCCGGCCCCAGGCCTCGCATGGCGCGCGCGGCTTGCTTCGAGCAGGTTTCGGCCTGCATCCCGACGACCCCCACTTTGCCTCGATGCGAGATGAATTCCTGAAGCTGTACGCGGACAACATCTGCCGCCACTCGCGACCCTTTCCCGGCATCCTCGACCTGCTGGCCGAACTCGACGCGCGCCAGCTGAAATGGGGCGTGGTCACCAACAAGCCGGCGTGCTTCACTGAGCCGCTCATGTCCATCCTCGACCTGGCCGAGCGTGCGGCCTGCATCATCTCCGGCGACACCTGTCCGCACCCCAAGCCGCACCCTGCGCCCATGCTCGCCGCGGCCGACCTGTGCGGTGCAACGCCCGCGCAATGCCTGTATCTGGGCGATGCCGAACGCGACATCCAGGCCGCGAACGCCGCCGCCATGCCGGCCCTGGTGGCGGCCTGGGGCTATCTCGACGCCACCGATGCACCGCACACCTGGGGCGCCCACGCGCAGATCCACCATCCCATCGACACCCTCGATTTTCTGGCGCCCTGATCATGACCTACACCCTGCTGAAGCACCTGCACCTCACCACGATCGCCCTGACCCTGGCGCTGTTCATCCTGCGCGGCATCTGGATGATGGCCGACTCACCCCGGCTGCGGGCACGATGGGTGCGCATCGTCCCGCATCTCAACGACACCCTCCTGCTGGCCAGCGGCATTGGCCTCGCCGTGCTGATCGAGCAGTATCCACTGGTGCACGGCTGGCTCACCGCCAAGTTTTTCGCCCTGATCCTGTATATCGTGCTGGGCATCTTTGCTTTAAAGCGCGGAAAAACCCGGGGGCAGCGCATCGCCGCCTGGATCGCCGCCCTGCTTGTATTTGGTTACATGGCGGCAGTGGCGATCGCGCACGATCCCCTGCCCTTTCTCCGCTAAGAATCCTTCGGACAACGGAACTTTCCTTCCTGTCCACCCTCAATGGGGTACACTACTTTTGGCATCACCTAGGGGTCGACTTGGCTTCGACGTGGGTCGCAAAGCAGCGTAGGGCATACCGAGGGTCAGAGCACCTCGTAAATCCAACTGAAAAAACTTTAGTCGCAAACGACGAAAACTACGCCCTGGCCGCTTAAGGTCCAGGACTCACACTAGCCTGTTCATGGGCTAGGCCGGGTCAAACCGGCAGTGAGTTAATTTTCATGAAATCGCGTTCATCCGGGTCGCTTGGGTGAGTGCTAAATCCAAGGCGGCTCGGCAAAATCCAGCCTGTTCGGCGGGCGTGATCAAGCTTAAAGCATAAAAACGCCGGACTAAGTATGTAGAACTGCCTGTAGAGGGCTTGCGGACGCGGGTTCGATTCCCGCCGACTCCACCAATACTGAAGCCCCAACTGTTATCAGTTGGGGCTTTTTCTTGTCTATTTGCGCCAGTTCCCGCGTGTTGTTGGGGGTTCCTGCGGAAGCCTGCGGACTTCGCCAGCCGCCCGAATTGGCCGTTCCGGGCCACATTCCACTCTCTCCTGGCCATTCCTCGCTCCGACCTCGCTCCCTGGAACTGGCCCGAAGTCCGCAAAGGCCGCAACGCAGGCCCATACAGATCAGAGGGTTACGCGCGGACGAATCAAGCGGTTGGATTGCAGCATCGGCTACCGGAGTGGGCAAACGTCCCTAGCGCAAAGCCAGCAGTCTTACCGTGCGTTCTATTCGATCTGTTGAAACAGTTTCTGCGCAGCGAGCCTGGCAGCGGCGTCTTGCGCCGGAGCAAGCGGTTCAAGATCTACCCCGTCACGACCTGCGACGTAGGCTGTTCCGCCGGCGTCATCGTCGTAGTCCGAACCGTCCTCGTTGATGGCGTAGTGCGCGTCCCGAGTCAGATCCGTTCCGACCAACTGCGAGAGATACACCCACGTCCAGCATCGCTGTAGGTCACCTTGATCGTGTTCCTCAATGAGCTGGAGCATGGCGTCCGTATCTCCCCTCTCGGCAGCCAGCGTCAGCCAATGCTTGGCGTCTGAAGTGCGGCCCATGCGTTCTGCGATCGCCGCAATCGCTGCTGGGTCAGCATCGCCGCCGTGGCGCGGCTGAACCCGGCACTGCCACCCGAGGCGCAAGCCGACGCAATTCGCCGCCTGACGCAGTCGGAACTGCCCAACCTGCTGGAGGAGAACCGCCGCATCCACCGGCTGCTGACCGAAGGCGCGGATGTGGAGTACTACGCCGAGGACGGCACGCTGACGGCGGGCAAGGTGCGGCTGATCGACTTCGAACGCCCTGCCCACAACGACTGGCTCGCGGTGCAGCAGTTCACCGTGGTGGCTGGCCAGGCCAAGCGTCGGCCGGACGTGGTGGTGTTCGTCAACGGCCTGCCGCTGGCGGTGATCGAACTCAAGGCGCCCGGCGGCGAGAACGCGACGCTGGCCGGGGCCTTCAATCAACTCCAGACCTACAAACAGCAGATCCCGGCGCTGTTTCGCAGCAATGCGCTGCTGGTGACCTCCGATGGCTTGCAGGCCCGGGTCGGCTCGCTGTCGGCGGATCAGGAGCGCTTCATGCCCTGGCGCACCACCGACGGCGCCCGGATCGAGCCCAAGGGGATGCCGGAGATGGCCACGCTGATCGAGGGCGTGTTCGAGCCAGGACGCTTCCTTGATCTGCTGCGCCACTTCACCGTGTTCGGTGAAACCGGCGGCGGGCTGATCAAGATCATCGCCGGCTATCACCAGTTCCACGTGGTCAAGAAGGCGGTGATCTCGACACTGCGGGCGAGCCAGCGTGCCGTGGCCGAGGACCCAACCGTCTACGGACTGCCCAGCGTCAAGGACCAACCGCCCGGCGACCACAAGGCCGGGGTGATTTGGCACACCCAGGGTTCCGGCAAAAGCCTGCTGATGGCCTTCTACGCGGGCCTCCTGGTATTCGACCCGCGCATGGCCAACCCCACGCTGGTGGTGTTGACCGACCGTAACGACCTGGACGACCAGCTCTTTGCGACCTTCGCGATGTGCAAAGACCTGCTCCGGCAGACGCCGGTGCAGGCGCAGGACCGCGAGCATCTGCGCACCCTGCTCAACCGCGCCTCCGGCGGCGTGATCTTTACCACCTTGCAAAAATTCTCCCCGGCGGCGGACGAGACCGATTTTCCGGCACTGACCGATCGCTCCAACGTCGTGGTGATCGCCGACGAGGCGCACCGCAGCCAGTATGGCTTCAAGGCCAAGGTGGCCAGCAAGACCGACGAGATCGCCTACGGCTTTGCCAAGTACCTGCGCGATGCGCTGCCCAATGCCTCCTTCATCGGCTTCACCGGCACGCCCATCGAGGCGACCGACGTGAATACCCCGGCGGTGTTCGGCCACTACATCGACATCTACGACATCAGCCGCGCGGTGGAAGTCGGCGCCACGGTGCCGATCTACTACGAATCGCGGCTGGCGCGCATCGAACTGGACGAGGACGAGAAGCCGCGTATCGACGCCGAGATCGAGGCGCTGCTGGAGGATGAGGACGAACCCAGCGCCGAACGCACCAAGCAGAAGTGGAGCACGGTCGAAGCGCTGGTTGGCAGCGACAAGCGACTCGCTCTGGTGGCCGCCGACCTGGTGCAGCACTTTGAGGACCGGGTGGCGGCGCTCAATGGCAAGGCGATGATGGTGTGCATGAGTCGGCGCATCTGCGTGGCGCTCTACGACGAGATCATCAAGCTGCGCCCCAACTGGCACAGCAGCGACGACAACGCCGGCAGCATCAAGATCGTGATGACCGGCGCGGCGTCTGACCCGGTGGAGTGGCAGCAGCACATCGGCAACAAGGCGCGCCGCGACCTATTGGCCAAGCGTGCCCGTGATCCGCAGGACCCGCTGCGGCTGGTGATCGTGCGCGACATGTGGCTGACCGGCTTCGATGCGCCCAGCATGCACACCATGTATATCGACAAGCCAATGCGCGGCCACGGCCTGATGCAGGCCATCGCCCGCGTCAACCGCGTGTTCCGCGACAAGCCGGCGGGCCTGATCGTGGATTTCATCGGCATCGCCCAGAACCTGAAATCCGCGCTGGCGCAGTATTCCAAGCCCGACCAGGACAAGACCGGCATCGACGAAGCCGAAGCCGTGGCGGTGCTGCTGGAGAAGTACGAGATCGTGCGCGACATGTTCCACGGCTTCGACTACCGCACGGGCCTCGGCGGCACGCCAGGCGAACGGCTGGCCATGATGGCCGGCGCCATCGAATGGATTCTCGACAAGCAGCAGCAATGGGCAGCCGCGGAAAAGACGCCAGAGGCTAAGAAGCAGGCGCAACGGCGCTTTGCCGATGGTGTGCTGGGGCTGTCGAAAGCCTTTGCGCTGGCCGCGAGTTCCGATGAAGCGCGCGGTATCCGCGAGGAAGTCGGCTTCTTCCAGGCCATCCGTGCCGCGCTGGTCAAGACGGCGGGCGGCTCAGGAACCACCCGGCAGGATCGCGAGCTGGCCATCCAGCAGATCGTCAGCCGCGCCGTGGTCTCCACCGAGATCGTTGATATTCTCGCCGCCGCCGGTATCCAGACGCCGGACATCTCCAACCTCTCTGACGAGTTCCTGCTCGAAGTGCAGCAGATGGAGAAGAAGAACCTCGGACTGGAAGCGCTGCGCAAACTGCTCAATGACAGCATCCGCTCGCGCACCCGCACCAACGTGGTCGAGACCCGCGCCTTCACCGAGCGGCTGGAAGACGCCATTGCCCGTTATCACGCCAACGCCATCACCACCGCCGAGGTGCTGCAGGAGCTGATCAAGCTGGCCCAGGACATCCGCGCTGCGCGTAACCGAGGTGAAGAACAGGGCCTGTCCGACGAGGAGATCGCCTTCTACGACGCGCTGGCGGAAAACGAATCTGCTCTGCAGGTAATGGGGGACGACAAGCTGCGCGTGATAGCTCACGAGTTGCTGGTGTCCTTGCGCGAAAACGTCGCCGTCGACTGGGCTCACCGTGAATCGGCTCGGGCGCGGCTGCGCGTGCTGGTGAAGCGCATCCTGCGGAAGTACGGCTACCCGCCCGATTTGCAGGACGCGGCGGTGCAAACGGTGCTGCAGCAGGCGGAGATGCTGTCCGCCTCGTGGCAGCCGGGGCATTCACGCGTATGAGGGCCTCCAGTTATTCGAAGTTTTCGAATAACTGCCTCCGATGGCAAATACGCCAACGCCAACACACGCCGGCGCTGAACAACGGGGAGTCAGCCTGATGAAATTCAGCCCAACGTGGTACCTGCTTGAACAGGAAGGACTCCTGGCCCAAGCCTGCCTCTGCAATGGCCTCACGGCGCTGCGTCGCGCCAATCTGGGGGACAAGAAGGGATTGTTCTATTCGGCCTTCTTCGAACTATCGATTGGCTTTGAGCGGGTGTTGAAGCTGGTCTTGATCCTCGACCATATGGCGCGTAACCAGCTGGTTCCTCCCGACAGCAAGGCCGTCGAGGATTACGGGCACAAGCTTCGCGCCCTCTTCAACGCCGCAAAGTCCGTTTGCGCTGCACGCAACGTGACTGCGCTGGATGGATTTCAGGCCGATTCGTTGCCCATCGTGATCCTGGGCTTCCTGGACGATTTCGCACACCCCGGCGGGCGCTATTCCAACATCAACAAGCTAACCGGCCACAAGCATCAGAAAATGGTCGACCCGATCGCGCGGTGGGGTGAGATTGCAAGCCAGATCATGCAAACGCAGGCCACCCCGCGGGAACGCGAACGCGCGCAGATGAACGGTCGGATGGCGAACATGGCGTTTGGTGATGCTGCAGCCAGCCTGATGAGTGATCTCGACCAGCGACACATGGAAGTAGCGCCGCTGCATGTCCGAGCCTCGGAACTGGATACCGCCGCCAAGTACGCCATCTATGCACTGGTTACCCTGATCGCCGCGTTGCGCGATGTGATCGACTCGCTTTGTGACAGTGCGTGGGCGGTCAATCGGGCCGCTCAATCCGGCGCAGCCGAGGTTCCAGCCATGAAAGAGTTTTTCCAGT
>JAWOJD010000010.1:0-55449 GCA_046484355.1 Thiobacillus sp. | reverse complement strand
CGCCCGGTGCGCTGCTTGCCCAGCCGCCCACTCATCCCTCGCAACTGGCTCTGGCACTGCGTTCCGCGCTGGTTCGCAGCGGCCTGTTTTATGAGTCACACCTGGCCAGCTGGGCCGTTGGCAAAGACAGCCTGAGCGGCCTGATGCAGGAGCCGCAAAACCGGGTGGCGGCCGAGACCGCCCGTGCCGCGCTGCCCGATGCACGGACGGCAGCCGATCCGCGCACCGCCAATCCGATGCATGCGCTGCTGGCTCAGCAGCTGCAGGTGCTGGAAGCGCCGCATTTTGGCTGGCGCGGCGAGTTGTGGCCGGGGCAGTCGCTTGACTGGCAGGTGCGCCGGGGACACGATCCGCAGCCGCAGGACGCGAATGTGCCCGACGCCGAGGACGCCGAGCCCGCCTGGGAATCGAGCCTCAAGCTGACGCTGCCGCAGCTGGGCACGGTCAATGTGCAGATCAAACTCGATTCAGCCCAGAATTTCCGCATCCGGATGACGCCGGAGCAGCCCGAATCCACTCCGGTATTGCAGGCCAACCAGGCTGGCCTGGTCAAGCGTCTGACCGAGGCGGGCTGTTCGCTCCATAGCGTGAAGGTGGAACCCCATGTCGACACCTGACAAGCAGCGCGCCGCAGCCGCCCTTGCCTACGGCAAGGGCGATTCCGCGCCGCGCGTGGTCGCCAAGGGGCGGGGGATCATCGCCGACTCGATCATCGAGAAAGCGCGCGCGTCGGGCGTGTACGTGCATGAATCACGCGAACTGCTGGCGCTGCTGATGCAGATCGACCTGGACAGCCATATTCCGCCCCAGTTATATGTTGCCGTAGCCGAACTGCTGGCCTGGCTCTACAATCTTGATGAATCCGGCCAGCAGGCCTTACCGAGTCCCCCCGCCTAGCCCCATGCCTTCTTCCCCGCAACATCCCGAAGCTGTCGCCGCCGACCGCGATGCCTTTCTGGCGCAATATGCCGTTCATTCCCGCACCGAAATCCTGTTCCTGCTCCGCGCGATGCAGCGCCGCAAGATTCTGGTCAACCTCGACCTGCCCGGCAGCCGGCAAATCATTGTCACGTCGATCGTCGGTATCGACGAGGCGGGGGATGCGCTGATCCTCGACAGCGCGCGGGGCGATGCGCTCAACCATGAGCTGTTGTCCGGCAAGGGCGCGGAATTCATCGCCCAGCTCGACGGCGTGTCGATCACGTTTTCCACCGGCCAGGTGAGCCTGATCGATTACCAGAACCTGCCCTCTTTGCGCATCGGGCTGCCCAAATCACTCATTCGGCTGCAGCGCCGGGAGTATTTCAGGGTGCAGATGCCGATTGCCTATCCGGTCAAATGCATCGTGCCGCCAGTCTCGGATGACGACCCCGACCCGATCACGACCCACATTGTGGACCTCGGCTGCGGCGGCGTGGCGATCGTCGAATCGGGCGGGCGCCTGGGCACCGAAACCGGGAGGTTGCTGGAAGGCTGCACGTTGAGCCTGCCCGACATGGCGCCGTTCACGGCCACGCTGGAAGTCCGCAGTTCGGCACAGATCCGCCGCCCGAACGGGGCCTTTCAGACCCGGCTGGGCTGCAAGTTCATAGCCCTGCCCAGCGATACGCTGAACATGCTGCAACGTTTTGTCACCGAGTACGAACGCGCCCGGCGGAATGGTTTATAGAGAATCCCCTGTCTTGAATCGCAGGGGGCGGCGGGATCAAACGCTCATGCTCATGATGTTCTGATAGGCCTCCACCAGCTTGTTGCGCACCTGAACTGTCTGCTGGAAGGCAATGCTGGACTTCTGGAGCGAGATCATCGCGTCGGACAGGCTCACCGTGGTGTCCCCTGACTCAAACCGCTGGGCCATGTCCTTCGACTGGTTCTGCATCGAGTTCACCTGGTCCAGCGAGGACTTGAGGGCCGACTGGAAATCGACGGCGCCCGTTGCCTGCCTGGCCTGAAGGGGATTTTCACTTGCGGGGTTTGCCCGCGCGGCAGCCGCTTTCAGCTGCGCCATCATGGCTTCAATCCTGCTGGTATCGATTGCGCCTATGCTCATGTTTCGCTCCTCTGTTCACGTCCACCGGTGTTCATAAACGGTTTTTCACACCCTCACCTTATCAGCCCGGCCGCAAGCCATAAGGCCGATAAGCGATGAAAACCGGCTTCTATTCCGCCTATTGAAATTCCGCCCACTGCCGATAATTCGTTCATCTGGGAAAAATCCTCATGGGCGGAACAACGTGAACACATCAATCCAAATCAGGCGAACCAACAAGCCAGTGCGATGGGAGCAAAATCATGGCAGCAGGTGAATTGGCGGTTCCGGTCAACGTCATGGAGTTGGGCCGGTCACCCAACGGACAGAAAATCTTGCTGATGCTGGGCGTGGCTTCGATCGTTGCTGTCATGGCAGCCGTCTGGATGTGGGGACAGCGGCCCGACTACCGGGTGCTGTTCTCGAACTTCAGCGACCGGGACGGCGGTGCGATCGTCGCCGAGCTCGAGAAGATGAACATCCCCTACAAATATGCCGAAGGCGGCGGCGCCGTGCTGGTGCCGGCCGAACGGGTGCACGATGCGCGCCTGAAATTGGCATCGCAGGGCCTGCCCAAGGGCGGCAACGTCGGCTTCGAAGTCATGGAAAACCAGAAGCTGGGGTCGTCCCAGTTCATCGAGCAGGTCAACTTCCAGCGTGCACTCGAAGGCGAACTGGCCCGCTCGATCGAGTCGGTCGCCTCCGTGCAGGCCGCCCGCGTGCACCTGGCGATGCCCAAGGATTCGGTCTTCGTGTCCGAACAGAAGTCACCCACCGCATCGGTGCTGATCAACCTGCATCCCGGCCGCGCGCTCGATCAGCAACAAGTCAGCGCCATCGTTCACCTGGTCGCCAGCAGCGTGCCCGAACTGTCGACCAAGAATGTCACCGTCGTCGACCAGAACGGCTCCCTGCTCTCCGACGCGGGCAGGACCCCCAGCATCAACGGCATGGATCCCAGCCAGGTCAAATATGTGCAGGAGCTGCAGCAGAACGTCGTCAAGCGGATCGAATCCATCATCACGCCGATCGTCGGCCCCAGCAATGTGCGCGCCGAGGCGACGGCCGATGTCGATTTCTCGCGCAGCGAACAGGCGGTGGAATCCTACAAGCCGAACCAGACCCCAGACGCCATGGTGATCCGCAGCCAGCAGACCAGCGAATCGCAGAACAGCTCGGCCAATCCGGGCGGCGTGCCGGGCGCACTCACCAACCAGCCGCCGGCCCCCGCCACCGCACCCATCACGCAGGGCGCGGCCCCTGCGGCAGGCGCCGCGGGGACGGCCGCCACCAACTCACGCAAGGATGCAACGGTCAACTATGAAATCGACAAGACGATTCAGTACGTCCAGCAGGCCGGTGGCGGACTGAAGCGGCTTTCGGTCGCGGTGGTCGTCAACTACAGGAAGACCACCGACAAGGCCGGCAAGGTGAAGATGACGCCGCTGACCGCCGACGAAATGACCAAGGTCAACAATCTGGTCAAGGAAGCAATGGGCTTTAACCAGGAGCGCGGCGACACCCTCAACGTGGTCAACAGCCCCTTTGCCAGCGTCGAACAGGAAGCGATTCCCGAACCGCCCGTGTGGAAGCAACCCGACAACATCCAGCTTGCCAAGGAAGGCCTCAAGTATCTGGTGATGGCCGTGGTGCTGCTGTTGCTGTACCTGCGCTTGCTCAAGCCGATGCTGAAAAAGATCTCCCTGCCTGCCGCCCTGCCTGCACCAGGCCATGCGGGCCATATGCAGATCAACGAGAACGGCGAAATGGTCGCGCTGCCGGGCCACAGCCCGCGCAGCTATCAGGAGAACCTGAGCCGTGCGCAACAGATGGCCACCCAGGATCCGCGCGTGGTCGCCAATGTCGTGAAAACGTGGGTGGGCGGCAATGAGTGATACCGTCGACATCACCAAGGGCGCCATCCTGATGCTCGCGCTGGGCGAGGAAGGCGCAGCCGAAGTCATGAAGCATCTGGGTCCGCGCGAAGTGCAGAAGCTGGGCGAGGCCATGGCCGCCCTGAAGCCCGTGCCGCAGGAAGAAGTCGAAAACGTGCTCGAGGATTTCAACAATGCGATCGATGGGCAGTCGACGTTCGGCCTCGACTCGAACAACTATATCCGGGCCGTGATGCAGCGCGCCCTGGGCAAGGACAAGGCGACGTCGCTTTTGAACCGGATTCTTGGCGACGGCAGCGATGCCAGCGGCATTGAAAACCTGAAATGGATGGATGCCGAATCGGTCGCCGAACTGATCCAGAACGAACATCCGCAGACCATCTCGATCATCCTGGTGCATCTTGAGCGCGATCAGGCCAGCGGCGTGCTGAAGCTGTTCCCGGAACCCCTGCGCAACGACGTGATGCTGCGCATTGCCACGCTCAGTGCGGTGCAGCCGGCCGCATTGCGCGAGCTGAACGATGTGCTGACCACCCTGCTGTCGAGCGGCAATGCGGTGAAGAACCAGCCGCTTGGCGGCACCCGCGCGGCGGCCGACCTCATCAATTTCCTGAGTGGAGACGCCGAAGCGTCGGTCATGGAACACCTCAAGAACTACGACGAGGAGATGGCGCAGAAGATCATGGACGAAATGTTCGTGTTCGAGAACCTTCTGGACATCGACGACCGCGGCATCCAGCAGCTGCTGCGCGAGGTGCAGTCCGATGCGCTCATCATCGCGCTCAAGGGCGCGACGGAAGAGGTACGCGAGAAAATATTCAAGAACATGTCGCAACGCGCCGCTGCAATGGTACGTGAGGACCTTGAATCCAAAGGACCGGTTCGCCTGTCCGAAGTCGAGGCCCAGCAAAAGGAAATCCTGACGGTGCTCCGCCGCCTGGCCGATGAAGGCCAGATCCAGATGGGCGCAAAAGGAGACGATGGCTTTGTCTAATTCCGTCATTCCAAAAGAAGCACAGCCTGCTTGCCAACCCTGGGAGCTGGCCAACTTCGAGGTGGCGACGCACACGGTGTCGAGCGAGGATTACGACGGCGTTTCGCTGCCGACCATCGATCAGATCACCCATATACACGAACAGGCCCGCCAGGAGGGCTACGATGCCGGCCGTGCCGAGGGTTTGGCGGAAGGCCTGGCTGAAGGCCGCAAGCTTGCCGCGCAGGAGGTTGCCCGGATCCGAGACGTGGCCAACGCGTTTTCCGACGAGCTGGACTCAGCGGACGAAGCCATCTCGCAGCAGGTCCTCGACCTTGCCGTCGACCTCTCGCGTGCCATGCTGAAAACCGCCCTGAGCATCCGTCCCGAACTGGTCATCCCCATCGTCAAGGAAGCGGTTCACTACCTGCCTGCGCTTCACCAGCCTGCCCTGCTGTACCTGAACCCGGACGACAGCGTGCTGATTCAGGAAAGGATCGGCGACGAACTTGCCAAGCGCGGCTGGCAACTGACCGCCGACCCGCAGCTGGAGGCTGGAGGTTGCCGGGTGGAAACCGCCAGCAATCAGATCGACGCGTCCCTGCCTGTTCGCTGGCAGCGCCTGGCCGCCGCCCTGGGCAAGGATTCGGAGTGGCTCGCGCCATGATGAGCACGCAAACCCACAGCAGTCGCTGGCAGGCCTATCTGAAGGATTGCAGCGAACTGCTCGCGATCGCCGAGCCGATGGAAGTCTCCGGACGGGTCACACGCGTTGCAGGCCTGGTGATGGAGGCCGTGGGCCTGAAACTGCCGGTTGGAAGCGCCTGCACCGTGCCCCTGCCCAATGGCCAGAAACTGGAAGCCGAGGTGGTGGGTTTCGCTGGTGATCATCTGTTTCTCATGCCGCAGAGCGACGTTGAAGGCATCGTGCCGGGCGCACGCGTGTTTCCGGTCGAGGTGATCGCCACCCTGCCCGGACTGGGCCAGGTCAATCACCCCCGCCGCCGCCCCAGCGACCGCACCCGCCATCTCCCGGTGGGCGACTCCCTGCTGGGGCGCGTGCTCGACAGCAGCGGCCGGCCGCTCGACGGCCTTGGCCCGCTGAATACAGTTGCCACCGCCCCGCTCAACAACCGCGCCGGCAACCCGCTGTCACGCGCACCGATCACCGACATTCTCGATGTCGGCGTGCGCGCGATCAACAGCATGCTGACCGTCGGACGGGGCCAGCGCATGGGGCTGTTCGCAGGCTCCGGCGTCGGCAAGAGTGTCTTGCTGGGCATGATGGCGCGCTACACCAGTGCGGACGTCATCGTGGTCGGCCTGATCGGCGAACGCGGTCGCGAGGTCAAGGAATTCATCGAACAGATTCTCGGCGAAGAAGGCCTGGCGCGCGCCGTCGTGGTGGCCGCGCCGGCCGACACGCCGCCGCTGATGCGGTTGCAGGGCGCAGCGTATGCCACCTCGATCGCCGAATATTTCCGCAATCAGGGCAAGAACGTGCTGCTGATCATGGATTCGCTCACGCGCTATGCGATGGCCCAGCGCGAAATCGCGCTCGCCATTGGCGAACCGCCCGCCACCAAGGGCTATCCACCGTCAGTGTTCGCCAAGCTCCCGGCCCTGGTCGAACGGGCTGGCAACGGCAAGGCAGGCGGCGGATCGATCACCGCGTTTTACACCGTGCTCACCGAGGGCGATGATCAGCAGGACCCCATCGCCGATGCGGCGCGCGCCATTCTGGACGGCCATATCGTGCTGGATCGTGCGCTTGCCGAGAGCGGCCACTATCCCGCGATCAATATCGAACAATCCATCAGTCGCGCCATGCACAGCATCACCACGCTGGAGCAGCAGCAACTCGCACGCCGCCTGAAAAAACTGTACTCGCGCTATGAACGCAGCCGCGACCTGATCAACGTCGGCGCCTATGCGGCCGGCACCGACCCGCTGCTGGATGAGGCCATCAGCCTCCAGTCCGGCATCGAGGCCTTTCTGCAGCAGGATATTCAGGAGCGGTCGGACGTTCAGGAAAGCCTGGCCGAACTGTCGACCCTGTTCCATTGAACCCCTTATACGAAAGCATGTATTGAATGGCCTCTCTGTCCGCCCTCAACACGCTGATCGATCTCGCAAACAAGGCGAGCGACACGGCTGCCAAGCAATTGGGGGGGGCACTGCGCGCCACCGAGGAAGCGGAGCAGAAGCTCGACCTGCTGTTGCAGTACCGCGACGACTACGCCGGCCGCTGGCAGACCAACATGGCGAATGGCATCAGCACGGCCCAGTTCAACAACTTCCAGGTGTTCATGGGCAAGCTCGACCACGCCATCGCAGGCCAGTTGAAGGTCGTCAGCGATGCCAGGGACCGCGCGCAGCTGGCACGCGCATCCTGGGTGACATGCGAGCAGAAGAAGATGTCCTTTGTCACACTGGCAGGCCGGGCGAACAAGGCAAACCTGCGCCGTGAAAACGCGCACGACCAGAAACAAAACGACGAGCACGCTGCACGGCGCACCCAGCCTAAACGAGATCATTCCTGACACAGGACCCACACCATGAACGCGACACCCATGCAACTCAGCCCGGTCAGCGCAGCACCAATCCAGCCCGCGCCGGGCAAGCAGCCGTCCAGCGACTCGCCTGAAGGGACGTTCAGCAAGGTGCTGTCCAGCGAAGTCGCCCAGAAACGCAACGGCGGCGAGACCCGGGATGATCCGCAGTCCAGTCCCGACACCGCATACGCTCAGCAAGCTTCCGACCCTGCCAGTTCCGGGACTGGTTTACCGGACAAACCCGAAGCCTCCGACACTGTTCAGTTCGATCCTCAGGCCCCCCAGCAGACACTGATCGCTTTGGGGCTCCATCCGGGCCAATACAAACTCGCTTCAAACGACGCGGATGCCACGTCGGGTGATTTGGCGGATACGGCCGCCCTGAGTCCTGATGCGCTGTCCGGCCGCAAGGGCAGCAAGGGCCCGATGCCCTTCATCAGCCAGGAGACGAAACAGCCTGTGGCCGGCGAGCAGCCCGATGCCGCCCTCCTGAATCTTGACTCGCAAGCCGCCCAGAAGGGCCGCAAGGGCCAGATACCACTTGCCACGGCAGCCGGCAGAGCACACGTGCCTGTCGACTCGGGTGAACAGGCAGCGCCAGCCTCCCCGCCGGAAACACCCGTGCTCAAGGCGACCAAGTCCACCACCAGCGTCGCCAACGCCCAGGCCACGCTTGCACCGACAACTGCCGCAATCGCGACGGCCTTCTCCGCCCAAATGGCGTCCGCCCGTCAAACCGACGCCCTGAAAGTCGGCGACACCCTGTCGGAGCCCCTGCTCGATCCGGCCATGCGGTCGTCTCCGCAGACCCTGATCGATGCCGCCACGTCCATGGCGGGTGCTGCATCATCCAGGCTGGCCCCTTCGGTGGGCACCACGGCCTGGAGTCAGGCGCTCGGCGAGAAAGTGGTCTGGATGGCGGCAGGTGCCCAGAAAACCGCGTCGCTCACGCTCAATCCGCCCAATATGGGGCCGCTGCAAATTGTGCTGAACCTGTCGAACGACCAGGCCACGGCCAGCTTCTTCTCGGCCCAGCCCGAAGTTCGCCAGGCGCTGGAAGCCGCGTTTCCCCGGCTGCGCGAGATGATGAACGAAGCCGGCATTCAGCTTGGCCAGGCCACGGTCAGTGCCGACACGCCCCGGCAGCACGACACTTCGAACGGCAAGGCGCAGCAGGCCGCTTTCCCCTTCCCCGGCTTGGCCGATGCTGTCCGCACGGGTGAAACCGAGATTCACATCCCGCTCCAGCGCGCCGGACGCGGCCTGGTCGACACCTTCGCCTGATCCGCGCCCATCGCCATGAATGAACGATATGCGTCCCTTTTCCCCCCTTTTTCCGGGCATCGAAGGCGCTGACATGTATCAATAATGACAATCATCCGAACACCCAAGAGCTCGTAGAGGAACCGACCCATGTCAGCCAAACCCGCGAAACCCGCAGACGCTGCCGCCGAACCGGAAGCCGCGCCCAGGTCAAAGAAAATGCTGTTCATCATCATCGGGGCCGTCGTGTTTGCACTGGCCGCTGGTGGGGGAGCTGCCTGGTTCTTCACCAAGGGCAGCGGCGAACACGAGGAAGTGAAAGAAGCGCCGCCCAAAGATCCGATCTTCATGCCGCTTGAGACCTTCACCGTCAATCTGGGAGATGGCGAGACCATCCTGCAGACCGAGATCACCCTCCAGGTATCCGATCCAAAAGAGGTCGAGGCCATCAAGTTGCAGATGCCGCGCATTCGCAGCCGGCTGTTGTCCTTGCTGTCCAGCAAGCTGCCGGACAACCTGGGATCGATCGAGGACAAGAAAGCCCTGTCCGACGAGATCAAGGCAGAGGTCAACAAGCCGTTCCACGAAAAAGGCGACCCGCAGCATGTGGAAGACGTGCTGTTCACCTCGTTCATCATTCAGTAAAGCTTCCCATGGCCGAGAATTTCTTATCGCAGGATGAAGTCGACGCGCTGCTGGAAGGCGTATCCGACGAGGATGCGGCGGCCGAAACCCAAGAAGAGCAGCCCGGAGTAAGGCCCTACGACCTTTTCAATCAGGGACGCATCGTGCACGGCGGCCTGCCTGCACTCGACACCCTGAACGAACGATTTGCCCGGCAGTTCAAGACTGCGCTCGGCACCTTTCTGCGCCGCGACGTCAAAGTGTCCACCGGCCCGGTCAAGATCGCGAAATACAGCGAATTCATCCGAAATCTGGTCGTGCCTGCCAACCTGAATCTGGTCCAGATCAAGCCTTTGCGCGGCACGGCAATGATGGTTTTCAATTCCGACCTGGTGTTTTTGATGGTCGACAACCTCTTCGGCGGGGACGGCCGCTTCCAGAGCAGCATCGAGGGGCGGGATTTCACGCGGACCGAGCACCGCATCATCCAGCGCGTACTGGCGATTGTGTTCGAAACCTACGCGAAAGCCTGGGAATCGGTCCACCCGGTCGAATTCGGTTTCATCCGCTCGGAAATGAACCCGCAGTTCGCCGTCATCGCCGACCCGAATGATTCGGTGGTGACCATCACCGTCGTCATCGAACTCGGCGAGATTTCCGGCGACATGCACATCTGCATCCCGTATTCGATGATCGAGCCGATCAAGAAACAGCTCAATGGCGGCACGCCGGCCGAGGTCACCGAAGTCGATACCACCTGGAAACGGCTGATGCGGCAGCAACTCCAGATGGCGGAAGTCGAGATCGTCGCCGACCTCGGCACTGCCAGCGTCAACCTGGGCGACATCCTCAACATGAACGTGGGCGATGTCATCTCGCTCGATATCCCGCAATCCGTCGAGGCCAAAGTCGATGGCATCCCGGTGATGGAGTGCGCCTACGGAAAATTCAACGGTCAGTACACCTTGCGCGTCGAGAAGATGCTGTCCACTTCCCCGACCGAACAGCACACAGGAGAGCACCATGTCTGAAAATTTTGCCGAAACCCTGGACGATGAGGACGTGGCGACGGCCATGGACAATCCGGCCAACTCGCGCACGAGCAATCCGGAAATCTTCAAGGAACTCGCCGGGACGGCCGCATCCGGCGGACTGTCCAAGGACATCGACTTCATCCTGGACATCCCGGTCCTGCTGACTGTGGAACTGGGCCGCACCAAAATCGCCATCAAGAACCTGTTGCAGTTGGCGCAAGGTTCGGTGGTCGAACTCGACGGCCTGGCCGGCGAACCGATGAACGTGCTGGTCAACGGCTGCCTCATCGCGCAGGGCGAAGTGGTGGTGGTGAACGAAAAATTCGGCGTGCGCCTGACTGACATCATCACGCCCGCCGAACGGATCCGGAAGCTCAACAAATGAAGCGTGGCCTGATCCTCGTATGCACACTACCGGGCGCGGCCCACGCGGCCGAGGCTGTGGTATCGCCTGCCGGCAGTTTGCTGCAGGTGTTTATTGGCCTGGTCGCCGTGCTGCTGCTTATCGGCGCCACCGCCTGGGCGGCCAAGCGGCTGGGCGTAACGCAGGGCAGCGCATCGGGGCTGCTGCATGTGGTCAGCAGCGCCTCGGTGGGTGCCCGCGAACGCGTCGTGGTCGTCGAAGTCGGCGAATCCTGGCTGGTGGTGGGCGTGGCCCCTGGCAGCGTGAACGCCCTGATGACCCTGCCCAAGGGCAATCTGCCGGCGCCGGATGCACCGGCGCTCAGCTCCAATTTTGCCGCGCGTCTGCAACACATGCTCGAGGCGCGACGTGCAAAATAAACCTGCGTATCGCCTGATCCAGGCAGTTTTCACGGTCATCGCGCTGGTGCTGCCGTCGCTGGCGCTGGCCCAGGGCGCGGGGCTGCCCGCTTTCACCAGCACGCCAGGCGCAGGCGGCGGCCAGACCTACACCCTCAGCCTGCAAACCCTGCTGTTCCTGACCTCGCTGTCGTTCCTGCCCGCCGCGCTGCTGATGATGACCAGCTTCACCCGCATCATCATCGTGCTGTCGCTGGTGCGGATGGCGCTGGGCACGCAGTCGACGCCGCCCAACCAGGTGCTGGTGGGCCTGGCGCTGTTCCTGACGCTGTTCGTGATGAGCCCCACCCTCGACAAGATCTACGTCGAAGCCTACCAGCCGCTGTCGGAAAACAGGATCGAGATGATGGAGGCGCTGGAAAAAGGCGCGGTGCCCCTGCGCGCCTTCATGCTGAAGCAGACCCGTGAATCCGACCTCGCCCTGTTCGTGAAAATGTCGAAAGCTGGGCCGATGAAGACCGCGGACGACCTGCCAATGCGCGTGCTGATCCCCGCCTACATCACAAGCGAGCTCAAAACCGCTTTCCAGATCGGATTCGCCGTGTTCATCCCGTTTCTCATCATCGACATGGTCGTTGCCAGCGTGCTGATGGCGATGGGCATGATGATGGTGTCGCCCGCAATTGTTGCGCTGCCCTTCAAGATCATCCTGTTCGTGCTGGTCGACGGCTGGAATCTGCTGCTGGGCTCGCTTGCGCAAAGTTTCTACTGATGACCGAGGCCCGCCATGACACCTGAAAGCGTAATGAGCATCGGCCGCGTCGCGCTGGAAATGACGCTCATGATCGCAGCCCCGGTGCTGCTGGCCACTCTGGCGGTGGGTCTGGTCGTGAGCATTTTCCAGGCCGCCACCCAGATCAACGACCCCAGCCTCTCCTTCATTCCCAAGGTGGTCATCGTCCTGCTCACGTTTGCCCTGGCCGGCAACTGGATGCTCACGGTCATGATCGATTACATGCGCCGGGTGCTGACCGGCCTGCCGGGAATCATCGGCTAACGGGATTCGCGCTTCATGATCAGCCTCACCGACGCCCAGCTCAACGCCTGGCTGATCAACTTCATCTGGCCGCTCACCCGCATCCTCGGCGTGCTCATGACCGCGCCCGGGTTCGGCCATCGTGCCGTGCCCGCACGTGTCAAGATCGGCCTTGGCGTGTTTATCGCCCTCATACTCGCGCCCACCCTGCCTCCCATGCCCGATGTCGGACTGGGCTCCTGGCAGGGGCTGTTCATCCTGCTTCAGCAACTGATCATCGGCATTGCCATCGGCTTCACCATGCGCGTCGTGTTTTCTGCAGTCGATGCGGCGGGTGAAATCATTGGCCTGCAGATGGGCCTGGGCTTTGCGTCCTTCTTCGACCCCCAAAGCGCCGGCCAGACGCTGGTACTCGCCCGTTTTTTCAATATCCTGGCGGTACTGATCTTTCTGGCGGTCAACGCCCACCTGCAGCTGCTGGGCGTGCTGGTCGAAAGCTTCCAGACCCTGCCGATCAGTACCCAGCCTGTTTCGGCCAACGGTTTTTACAACGTGGCCGCCTTTGGCTCCGCCATCTTCGCCGTCGGCCTGCAACTGGCCCTTCCGCTGATCGCCATCATGCTGATCACCAACCTGTCGCTCGGCATTCTCACCCGCTCCGCGCCCCAGCTCAACATCTTCGCCATCGGCTTTCCGATCACCCTCGGGGTCGGCCTGATCGCGCTGAGCATCATCCTGCCCCATTACGCGCCCCAGTTCGAATTGATGATCCATAACGGGCTGAAACACACGACCTCGGTTATCCAGACCCTGCGTACTGGGGAGTGATGTACGCATATTCGGTCCAACGCGTCATGTCAGCATTCGACCATGCCCTCAGGTTTGAATCATGGATCAGGCCCACCATGACTCCGACGCTCTATCCACCTTGAAGGGACTCGGTCAGCCTGGCCATCAATGACTTCGGCACCGGCTATTCGTCGCTCGCCTAATTTCAAGCCTTTTATTGTGGATCAGTTCAAGATCGATCGCAGCTTCATCCACGACATCCCGCACGACCTCGACGACGTCGAAATCGCCACGGCCATCATTGCGGTGGCCAAGAAGCTGAAGGTGATTGCCGAAGGGGTGGAAACCGAGGAACAGCTTGAATTTCTGATTGCGCAGGATTGCAAAGCCTACCAGGGCTATCTCAACAGCCGCCCGCTGCCTGCCGATGCGTTTCAGGCGCTATGGCAGCAACAGCACGCGCTTACATGAACTTGAACAGGGAGAGTGCGGAAGTCGACACGAAGGAACGGTGCGCGGCTTCAAGGACGAATTGCTGCTGCGATAACTGGGTCAGGGCCTGGGTGTAATCCAGGTCCTGCAGTTCGGACAGGATCTGGCTGTACTGTAGGCCGCGGTCCTCGCCCACGTTGTTGAGCGCATCGATTTCCTGCAGCCGGGAACCCAGCGCGGCCCGTACCGTGAGCACGTTATCCAGCGCCAGGTCGATATTGGCATTGTGCGTTCCCAGAACCGCGGCCGACGGCGCGCCAGGAGTTTCAAACAGGGTGATGAGGTCGTTCAGGGTTTGAAACAGATCCTGGCCGCCCCCCTGAAACACGCTTGATCCCGAATGATTGACCGCCATCTGGCGCGTGGCATCAACCTGCATCAGCTTCTGGCCTGCGTCGCCATTGTAGGTCACAGCGTTGGTGAGCGGATCTTTCGAGAAGGCAGGGGCATCGGTCCTGAAGCCCGCAAAAATATAGTCTCCCGCGGCATCGCGAGTGTTGGCCAGGCCCATCAGCGCGTCAAGGCGGGCGCGCAAGTCGGTGGCCATGAACCCCCGTTCAGAATCGCCGATGCTGGGATTGCCAGCCGAAATGATCGTGTCTTTCACGTCCTGAATCAGCGCGGTGACACCCGCCAGCGTGCCTTCCGAAGCAGTCAGCGCGTAATTTGCATGCATGCGATTGACGCCGAACTGCGTGTTCAGGGATTGGGTTTGCGAGACCTCCAGCACCCGCGCGGCCGCGACAGGGTCGTCCGAGGGCGAGACCATGCGGCGACCCGTCGAGATCTGCTGTTGCGTCTTGGCCAAGCCGGCCTGCACCTCGCCGATGCGGGCAGCGCCGGTTTCGAACAGGGTCTGGGTGCTGATACGTATCATGATTTAACTCTCCTACCGTCCTAGCGAGGCCAGCAGGTCGAACATTTCGCTGGCAATCTGCATGACCTTGGCGGCCGCCTGATAGGCCTGCTGGTAGCGCAGCAGGTTGGTGGCCTCTTCGTCGAGGTTGACGCCCGATTCGCTCTGCAGCGACAACGTGGCTTCAGCAAGCAGTTTGCCTGCCGTGCTGCTGGTGACTTCGAGTTCCCGGGTCTTGTTGCCCACCTCGCTGACCAGTTGCGAATAGGCGCCCTGAAAGGTGGTGGTGCCGCCGTTCATGGTGAGGCCGGTTTGCAGCGCACCGAGCAGCAGGGCATTGCGGTTGTCGCCGACGGCGCCGGGTGCGGCCGCGGCCGCAATCAGGCGAGGGTCGCTGATCGCCATGCCGAACCTGGAGGCACCGTGCGCCGTCGGGCGGATCAGGTAGATGTCCCCGGCCACGGACGTGCCGGCTGTCAGGTTCAGCTCGACGCCGTCGATCGTCTGCGGGAACATGATCGGCGTGAAGACCGTGTTGTCTGACAAGCGGGTCAACGAGTAGTTGGCGCCGTCGAATTTCAGGGTGTAGTCGCTGGTGGTCAGGGCGCCGGGCGCGGTGATGCTCGCGGTGACGCCCGCCGTGCCGGCATTACCCGAATGGGCTTTCACCGACGGTGCCGCAACGGTAAAGAAATCGCCGCCGGCCACGCCATTCAGGTCGAATCCCAGCTTGTGTTGTTCGTTGAAGCTGCTGGCCAGGCCAATCGCCACGCGCCCCAAGGCGTTCTGCGCCGGCTCCAGCGTCTTGGCGCGAAAATCCATCAGGCCGCCAAGTTTGCCGCCGGACAAGCTCGAATCGCCCAGAATGAAGCTTCCGGTGCTGCTTTGATACGCCACCTCAAGCCGCTGGGAATCGGTCGGCGAGGTCACCACGGCAAGGGTGGAGGCCTTGACCCCGACCACCAGCGGATGGCCGCTGCCGATAAATACGTTGTAATCGCCGTCGCCTTGCTTGACGACGGTGGCCTTGATTTCCTTGTTCAGGTCGTGGACCAGCAGGTCGCGCTGGTCGAGCAGATCGTTCGGAGGCTGGCCGGAGCTGCGCATGGCGCGGCCAATGGCGTCGTTGAGCTGGGCCAGTTGCTTCGCATAGGCATTGATGACGCTGACGCTCGACCCGATCTGGCTGTTGATGCCCTGGTCGATCTCGTCCAGACGCCCTGCCAGGCTCTGGAAACGTCCCGCCAAGCTCTCGCCCGCAGACAGGGCTGCCTGCCGCGCCGGGATCGACGCGGGATTCGTCGCCATGTCCTGAACGCCGCTGAAAAAATTCTGCAAGGCCGGCGACAGGCCGGCGACAGGGTCAGCCAGCATGTTGTCGATCTGGCGGATCTGACTGTAATAGCTGTCGAGACCGCTTGACGTGGTCTGGGCCGATCGCGCCTGGGTCCCCAGGAACTCGCTGTAAATGCGTTTGACCGTGGCGACTTCGGTACCCTGCCCGAGAAAGCCGAATCCAAAGTTCTGCGGCATCGCCGCGCCCTGAATCACCACCTGACGGTTGAATCCCGGCGTCGCCGCGTTCGCGATGTTGTGGCCAGTCGTGTTGATCCCGACCTGTGCGGCAGCGAGTGCGCTCTGACCGATGCTAAGAATGCTGGTTGCCATCTAGGTATCTTTCGCCATCCGGGGAAAAGGAAAAACGGACCGTCTGACAGGTGAATCGGTGCATTTCCGGAATACTTGAGCCATCTGTCTAGGCAATATCAACCTGCCTGATCACGCTCATCAGCTTTTGCGCGTAATTCGGGTCGGTTGCGTAGCCTGCCTGTTGCAGCCCGTTGGCAAATCCGGCTGCATCCTGCCCATGTGCGATCACGTTCTGGTAGCGCGGATTGGCGCGCAGCAGATTGGCGTAATCGCGGAAAGAATCGGCATAGGAGTCGTAGGCGCGGAAGGTGTCGACCTGCTTCTGCGGCTTGCCGTTGACGTATTCAGTGGTGACGATGTCGACCGTGCGCCCTTTCCAGCTTGATCCCGCCTTGATGCCGAACAGGTTGTAGCTGTTCTGGCCATCGGCGCTGCGGATTTCCGACCGCCCCCAGCCGGTTTCCAACGCGGCCTGGCCCATCATGAAGCGGGCGGGGATGCCGGTGCTGTCGCTCGCCGCCTGGGCATGCGGCTGCAGGCGCTGCACAAAGGATTCGACATGCGCAGGCGCATTGCTGCTACGGGCCGGGGCGGCCGGCAAGGGTTGCGCCAACACCGGCTCGGGCGCATTAAGGGGAAGCCCCTGCACTGCGGCGTCGATGGGGAAGGCGCCGCCCGCTTCATCCGGCGGAACCGCCATCGCGATGGAAAGCTGGCGCACCATCACGTCGGCCAGGCCAATCCCACGACTGGCCATGTTCTGCGACAACTGCTGATCGAGCATCGAGGTGTACATGCGCGTCTGTTCGCTGTCGAACATGCCATCCTGCGGCGTCGCCTCGCGCATGCTTTTCATCAGCATGTTCATGAACACCGCTTCAAACTGCTGCGCGGCGGCTGTCAGCGCCTCGGGCGAGGATTGCCTGGCGTCCAGCTTGAGCTGGTTGACGCTCTGGACGTCGAGCGCGAGCTTCGACGAAAGATCGGCGCCGTTGAGCATTTAGATCACCTCCAGCTCGGCCCGCAGGGCACCAGAAGCCTTAAGGGCTTGCAGGATGGCAAGCAGGTCCTGCGGCGTCGCACCGATGGAATTGAGTGCCTTCACCACGTCGGCGAGCGATGCGCTGCCCTTGAGCAGCATCATTTCGCCTTCCTGCTGGCGGATTTCGATCTGCGACTGCGCGCCGACCACCGTTTGTCCCCTTGAGAACGGCTGGGGCTGGCTGGCGACCGGCTCAGTGCTGATGGTAACCGACAGGTTGCCGTGCGAAACCGCGCTGGAATCGAGCATCACGGCCCGGTTCAGTACCACCGAACCGGTGCGCGCGTTGATGATGACCTTGGCCATGGCGACTGCCGGGTTGATATCGAGGCTTTCGATCGCGCCAAGGAAGCTGACCCGCTCGCTTTCGCCCACCGGCGTTTTCACCTGGATTACCCGGCCGTTCAACGCCCGTGCGGTGTTCTTGCCGAAGCGCGTGTTCACGGCATCGACCACGCGGCTGGCGGTGGTGAAGTCGCTCTGCCGCAGTTCCAGATTGATGGTGCCGGCATTGCCCAGCGCACTGGCGACGCTGCGTTCGACCGTTGCACCGGCCGGAACGCGGCCCACGCTGAGGTGGTTGATCTGCGCCTTGCTGCCGTTGGCCGCAGCCCCTGCGCCGCTGACCACCAGGCTGCCCTGCGCCATCGCGTAAATTTGCCCGTCTGCGCCCTTCAGCGGCGTCATCACCAGGGTGCCGCCGCGCAGGCTCTTGGCGTTTCCAAGCGACGAAACCGTGATGTCGATACCCTGCCCGGCCTGGGCAAACGGCGGCAGTTCGGCCGTCACCATGACCGACGCCACGTTCTTCAGCTGCATGTTGGTGCCGGGCGGCAGGTTGACCCCCACCTGCGCCAGCATGCTGGCGACGCTCTGGGTGGTGAACGGCGTCTGCGTGGTCTGGTCGCCGGTGCCATCCAGCCCCACTACCAGGCCGTAGCCGAACAACTGATTGACCCGCACCCCCTGAATCGAGGCGATATCCTTGATCCGCTCGGCGTGCGCGAAGCCGCTTGTCAGCAGCGCGGTGAGGAGTAAGAGGTGTGGAAGTCGCATTATGCCCACCAGTTATAAAGGGATGAAGCTCAGGAAAAAGCGCGCCAGCCAGCTCATCATTTCGGCCTTGTCGAACTTCGCACTGGTGCGGTATTCGAACCGTGCATCGGCAACTTTCGACGACGGCACGGTATTGCCCATCTGGATGGTGTCGGGCTGAACCACGCCCGACAGGCGGATGAATTCGGTGCCCTTGTCGAGCGCAATCTGTTTTTCGCCGGCCACCATCAAATTGCCGTTGGGCAGCACCTCGGTCACGGTGACAGTCACGCTGCCGCTGAAGGTGTTGCTGGAATTGAGCGCCGACTTGTCGTCGTAGCTGGCCGAGCCTTCAGCGGTCACGCCCAGTCCCTGCAAGGTTTTAAGCGGCAGGCCCGCGACGCCGCTGATCGACGTGTCGACCTCGCTGGACTTGGACGCATTGGAGGTTGCCTGCTTGCCGGCTGTGGTTTTCTCGTTGATGACGATGGTCAGCACATCGCCGACCTGACGCGCCTTGCGGTCCTCGAACAGGGGCCGGTAGGCGGCGGCCTGGAAGATCGCGCCATTGGCGCTTGCCATCTGGGCGGCAAGCGCCTGCGGGCGCGCCGTGGTCGGCTGCTGCACGATGGACGATGGCGTGGTGCCGCAACCGACCAGTGCCAGCAGCACCCCCATCAGACCGATTGTGCGCAGCGTTGTCATGGCGAGGCTCACAACTGGGTCAGGCGCTGCAGCATCTGGTCGGATGTCTGGATCGCCTTGCTGTTGATTTCATACGCGCGCTGGGTCTGGATCATGTTGACCAGCTCCTCCACCACGTTGACGTTCGATGTTTCGACATAGCCCTGATTGAGCAGGCCGGCGCCGTTACTGCCGGGTGCGCCGGAACTGGCCGTACCCGACGACGCCGTTTCAGCGTAGAGATTCTCGCCCAGGCTCTGCAGGCCGGCCGGGTTGATGAACATCGCCAGTTGCAGCGTGCCCACGGTCACGGGTGAAGCCGATCCCGCCTGCGTCACCGACACGGTACCGTCGCGGGCGATGGTCAGGCTCTGCGTGTCGGCTGGAATCGTGATCCCCGGCTGCACCACATAGCCGCTGGACGTCACCAGTTGGCCATTGGCATCCGACTGGAACGAACCATCGCGGGTGTAGGCGGTGGTCCCGTCCGGCATCAGCACCTGGAAAAAACCGTTGCCCTGAATCGCCACGTCCTTGGCATTGCTGGTCTGCTGCAGGTTGCCCTGGGTGAAGATGCGCTCGGTTGCCACCGGTTTTACCCCGGTGCCGATCTGCAGGCCGGACGGCACCTGCGTCTGCTCGGACGATTGCGCGCCGGGCTGGCGGATGGTCTGGTACAGCAAATCCTCGAACACCGCACGCGAGCGTTTGAATCCGCTGGTACTGACGTTGGCCAGGTTGTTGGAAATCACGTCCATCTGCGTTTGCTGCGCATCCAGACCGGTTTTTGCAATCCATAGTGAGCGAATCATGTCGGCTCCTTAATTAACTGTGTACTTCATCTGCGACGGGTGCGAGGAAATGGTGCTTCTCACCCCACATTCAGCAGTTGTGCTGCCTTGGTGTCGTTGTCTTCGGCGTTCTGCAGCAATTTCATCTGCATATCGAACTGGCGCGCCAGCGAAATCATGTTGACCATTTCGTCGACCACATTGACGTTGCTCGACTCCAGCGCCCCGCTGACCAGCGCCACCTTGGGGTCGGCGTCGGCCGGGTTGCCGCTTTTCAGGCGGAACAGGCCATCGTCGCCCCGCGCCAGATCGGTCTCGGCAGGATTCACCAACTTGAGGCGGCCGATCGACGTCACGCCGGTGGCGGCGGAGCCATCCGGCAGCAGCGAAATCGTGCCGTCCTTGGCGATGGATAGGTTGCGTCCGGGCGGGATCGACAACGGTCCGCCATCGCCCATCACGCTGAGCCCGTCGCGGGTTTGCAGCTGGCCGTTTTCGTCAATCTTCAAGCTGCCGTTACGGGTATAGGCTTCGCTGCCATCGCCGGGGGCGACCGCAATCCAGCCTGGTCCCTGCACCGCGACATCGAGCTCGCGTCCGGTGTGCTGGATCGCGCCCGCACGGAAATCGTTGCCGGTAGTCGAATCGACCACAAAAGCACGGGTCGGCAGGATCGCGCCCTGTATCGGCACCGCGCGGAACTGGTCGACCTGGGCGCGAAAGCCCGTGGTCGTCGCGTTCGCCAGGTTATGCGAAGTCGTCGCCTGCTGTTCCAGGATCTGTTTCGCGCCGGACATGGCGGTGTAAATCATTCGATCCATGCTGCCTCCTTAATCACGCTTCATTCAGGCTTAACGCAGGTTGACCAGCGTCTGCAGCACTGCATCCTGCGCCTTGATGGTCTGCGCATTGGCTTGATACACCCGCTGCGCGGTAATCAGGTTGACCAACTCGGCCGTCAGATCGACGTTGGAATCCTCCACCGCCGACGACTGCAGCACGCCGAGGCCGCCCGAGTTCGGCGTACCCACCAGCGGCACGCCCGACGTCGCCGTTTCAGCCCACATGTTGTTGCCCAGCTGCTGCAAGCCGTTGGGGTTGGCGAAGTTCGCCAGCACCACCTGGCCCAGCACTGCCGCCTGGCCGTTGGTATAACGGCCCAGCAGCATGCCGTCGGCCCCGACGCTGAAACCGGCCAGGCGCCCTGATGTGTAGCCATCCTGATCGAGAGCGTTGACGCTGAACACCGAGCCGAACTGGGTGGTGCCGGTATAGTTGAGTGTGACGGGGAATGGCGTAGCGGCGCCAGTTGCCGTTGCTGGTACGTTGATGGCAGGCAGCGGCATTCCGCTCGTCAGGGCACCGCTGGTATTGAAGCTCAGCGTGCCCACCGGAACGGCGACGGCCGGCGGAACCGGGCCGATCAGCGCACCGTCATTGGCGGCGTAGACGTCCCAGTCACCAGACGGCCGTTTTACATAGAAAGTCTGCAAAGTCTGAGAGTTGCCCAGGCTGTCGAAGATCGAGACCGCGGTCGAGCTGTGGAACGAGGTCGGATCGTTCATGTTGAACGGCACCATGGCCGCATCGACCGGCGCGCTGCCGGAATCCAGGTTCAGCACAGCATTGATTTCGGACGTAATTTGCGGCACCAGGTCGGCCGTATTGATGCTCAGAGGCGCCGACGCGCCGGTCGACAGCACACCGCTGGAATTCGCAGTGTAGCCACTCAGGCGGGCGCCACTCGGGTTGACGATGAAGCCAAGGCGGTCGAGCTGGAACTGGCCGTTGCGCTGATAGGTAATTTCACCGCCGTTGTCCATGCGGAAGAAGCCGGCACCGTTGACCGCGATATCGAGCGGGTTGTTGGTCGAGGTGATATTGCCCTGGGTAAACTGCTGGGCCACTTGCGTCACCTTGACGCCGATACCGACCTGAGCTCCGCCGGAGCCGGTCAGAGAGTTGGCGAAAACGTCGGCAAACTCGGCCTTCGCCTGCTTGAACCCCACTGTGCTCGAGTTCGCGACGTTGTTACCAATGACGTCCAGATTCTTAGCGGCGGCGTTCAGACCGCTCAAGCCTTGTTGAAAACTCATGTTCTGCTCCTTGTGTTGTTGGCTGGCGGGTGGCCGCCGGGCTCAGTTCGTCCTGCTTAGAAAATCTGCCGGATCTCGGCATACCCCACGCTCTTGTTGCCTGCCAGGTTCAACTGCACGCCCTGGTCATTTTGCGAAACACTGTTCACGCTGCCGAGATTCAGGGCCACGCTGCTGACCGGTTGACCGCCCTGAACCGCCTCGACGGTGAAGTAGTAGTCGCCGTCGGGTGCGGGCGCACCGTTGGCGTTCAATCCATCCCAGGCCAGCGCGTTCACCCCCATGTCGCGGGCACCCAGATTCAGGCTGCGGATCACTGTCCCCCCTGCATCGTGGATATTGAGCGTAACTTTGTCGGCCGGACGCGCCAAGTCGAACCCCATGACGTCCTGCATCTCGGTGGGTCTGAGCGTGTCGCCCGGCACCAGCACCCCCCGTCCAATCAGGTTGGCGGCCTGCGCCATCTGGTTGATGCCGAGGCTGGCCGCCATTTCCTGCAGGCTGGAATTCATCTTCTCGATCCCCTGCACGGTGGACAACTGGGCCATCTGGCTGGTCACCTGTGCGTTGTCGAGCGGATTCAGCGGATCCTGGTTCTTCATCTGCGCCACCAGCAGGCTCAGGAAACGGTCCTGCGTTTCCTGCACGCTATTCTTGCTCTGCCCGGAAGCACCCGGGCCGAACAGGCTGGCAACATTGCTTGTGTCTTGTACGGTCGTCATCGCGATTCCTCGTCAGGTCATTACTCGCCGAGCTTCAGCGTCTTCATCAGCAGGGTCTTGGTGGTGTTCATCATTTCCACGTTGGTCTGATACGAACGCGAGGCGGAAATCATATTGACCATCTCCTCGACCACGTTGACGTTGGGCATGGTCACGTTGCCCTTGTCGTCGGCGAGCGGATTCTTCGGGTCGTACACCGTCTTCATCGGCGACGGGTCCTCGACCACCGCCGCCACATTCACGCCGGTTGCGCCGTTCTCGCCCACCGGCGTCGCGGCAAATACGACCTGCTTGGCCTTGTAGACCTGCCCGTTGGCGCTCGTCGCACTGTCGGCGTTGGCGAGATTGCTCGCCACCACGTTGAGGCGCTGCGACTGCGCATTCATGGCCGAACCGGCCACATTAAAGATGTTGAACAGTGACATGTGAGTTCCTTATCCCTTGATCGCGGTCATCAGGCCGCTAAGCTGCTGGCTGATCCGGTTCAGGTTGAATTCGTAGCGAACCGAGTTGTCGGCAAAGGCTGCCCGCTCGGCATCCATATCCACCGTGTTGCCGTCCACGCTTCCCTGCGCGGGCGTGCGATACAGCAGGGACGCTTCCAGCGCCGACCCCGGATTGCCTGACAGGTGGCCGGGGGCCGTGGTCGCCAGGGCCACGCCACCCGGCGCGCCCGCACCCTTGAGCGCCCCCTGCAGCGCCGACTTGAAATCCAGGTCGCGCGCCTTGTAATGAGGCGTGTCGGCGTTGGCGATATTGGACGCCAGCACCTGCTGGCGCTGATCGCGAATCTTCAGCGCCTGTTGGTGGAAATTCAGCATGTCATCCAGCCGGTTCAGCATGTTCGTCACCTCTTCGCTTTGCCGCATGCACTGCAAAGCCTTTTTGCGATGACTGCATCCTAGATACGCGCGTGTCAATCCAATCGAACGATAAGCGGCATAAAGTCGGTCCATTTCGGCGCTTAAGATGCGGCGGCTCGCCCTAGAATGAGTTTCAGTGAAATCCCACTATCAAGAGGAGCGATGGATGGCAACAGGATCGACCCACGCAAGCCGGCAAGCCCTGATGACAGGATGGGTCCTCGTTTGCCTGGGCCTTCCGGCCATGTCGCACGCGGCCGAATCTCAGGATCCCGCTGCGCTGCAAGCCCATGCCGAACGCTTTCTGGCCATGCAGACCAGCAGCCAGCCGGGCAAGGTGACGATCAAGGTCAAGCCGCCGCGCAGCGCCCTGCCTGCCTGTGCCGCACTCGACGCCTTTCAGCCGGTCGGCGGCCGCAGCATCGGTCGCACCACCGTCGGCGTGCGTTGCCTGGCGCCGTCGAAGTGGACGGTCTACCTGTCCGCGCAGGTCAGCGTGATGGGATCGTATGCCGTCACTCGCCTGCCGCTTCCGGCCAACCACGTCCTGACCGCCGCCGACCTCGCCCAGCGCGAGGGTGATCTGGGCAACCTGCCCGCCGATGTCATCACCGACCCGGCCGAGATGCTGGGCTACCGCACGCTTTCAGGACTCGCTGTCGGCGCCCCGCTCCGCCATGCCCTGCTGCGGCCGCCGCTTGTGGTCCAGCAGGGGCAAACCACCCGACTGGTGCTGAATGGCCCAGGCTTTTCGGTCCAGAGCGAAGGCCAGGCACTGGCCAACGGCAGCCGGGGCGAGCGGGTGCGGGTCAAGACCCGCTCGGGCCAGGTCGTCAGCGGCGTCGCCCACGACGGACAGCAGGTCATCATCTCGTTTTGAACGCGCGCCTGCCGGCGCGTGAATCGCTGCATTTCCCAGCGAACGACACCCGTCCGCGCATGCCCCATGCCTCCCGAATTGCCCGACAGGCCCCTGCCCAACAGTATTTAACGGTTGAATTACAATCCGTGCGCCCAGCATTGCTTTAGAATCCTGGCTACTCGCACGCATATTGCTTACAGAGTGAAATATGCGAGAGTCAGTCCACCAATAAGAATGAAGGCATGATCGATATCACCCGATTCAAGACGCGATTCCTGCGTCACCTGCTGGTGTGCGCCTGCGTGCTCGCTGGCATCGGCCCGGCGCATGCGCTGCGCCCTGCCTTCTATTACGGTCCGACGCCCTTTCCGCAGGAATTACGGGCTTTCGACACCTGGGTGGTCGAACCGGCCCGGCTCACGGACCCGCAACTCGTCCAGCAGCACCAGGACACGCTGTTCGCCTACGTCAGCCTGGGCGAGGTCACGCCCACCCGGCCCTATTTCTCCAAATTGCCGGCTGCCTGGCTGCGTGGCGACAACCCCGCCTGGGACAGTCGGGTGATCGACCAGACCGCAGCGGGCTGGCCGGCCTTTTTTGTCAGCGAAGTCATCACGCCGCTGTGGCAGCAAGGCTATCGCCATTTTTTCCTGGACACGCTCGATTCCTACCACCTGATCGCCAGCACGCCGGAGGCGCGGCAGCAGCAGGAACAGGGCATGATCGAGGCGATCCGCCTACTGAAAAGCCGTTACCCGCAGGCCAGGCTGATATTAAACCGCGGCTTCGAGATCCTGCCGCAGGTCCGGCAGCACGTTCACGCGGTTGCCGCCGAGTCCCTGTTCCAGTCCTGGAACAATCAGGCCGGGCGCTACGTGCCGGTGTCCAGCGCCGACCACGCCTGGTTGACTGACCAGCTCGCCAGGGTCCGGGATGAGTACCACCTGCCGGTGATCGTGATCGACTACGCCCCACCCGACAACCGGGAACAGGCGCGCAAGATTGCCGGCCAGATCAGCGCCCTCGGCTTCACCCCCTGGGTCAGCGATGGGCTGCTCGCGGGCATGGGCGTCGGCGCAGTCGATCCCCGTCCGCGCACCATCCTCATGCTGCATGACAGTGCCGATCCGGTGAATGGCTCCAAGCGCAGTGAACTGCACCGGTTTGCTGCGATGCCGCTCAATTATCTGGGCTATGTCCCCGAATACCGCAGCCTGCGTGACGGCTTGCCGGAAGGCGCGCTGGCCGGGCGCTACGCCGGCATCGTCACCTGGTTCAACACATCCGAAACCAGCCAGGCTCCAGCGCTGAAGACCTGGCTGCTGAAACAGGCGGCGGACCGGATACCCATCGCCGCCCTCGGCTACTTCGGCTACGACCTCGAAGGCAAGGCCGAAACCCAACTCGGCCTGACTTTCCAGGGCACGACCGCGGCTGGCAAGGTCCGCCTCGTCAAGCACACGCCTCTGGCCGCCTTTGAAATCCAGCCGCTTCCCACCTCGGACGAGTTTTATCCGCTTTCCGCCGGCCCCGGATCGGACGTGTGGCTGCAAACCAGCGACGGCACCCACACGCAGGATGCCGTGGCGATCACATCGTGGGGCGGATACGCGCTGTCCCCCTTCGACGTCGAGCACCTGCCCGATTCCAGCCAGGCCCGCTGGGTCATCGACCCGATAATCTTCTTCAAACGGGCCTTGCGCCTGCCCGACATGCCGGTGCCGGATGTCACGACGGAGAATGGTCGCCGCCTGCTCATCACCCACATTGACGGCGACGGCTTCGCCAGCCGGGGCGAATTCCCGGGCTCACCGTGGGCAGCGGAAGTCTTATACAAGGAGGTGCTGAAGCGTTACCCCATTCCCACCACGGTTTCGGTCATCGAAGGCGAAATCAGCCGGCAGGGGCTGTATCCCCAGTTTTCGTCCCAGCTCGAGCCGATTGCGCGGCGCATGTTCGCGCTGCCCCACGTGGAAGCCGCGAGCCATTCCTACTCGCACCCGTTCAAGTGGCAGAAACTGGCGGCCGGGGTGGATGCGGAGGAAGCGCGCGACTACAGTCTCGGCGTACCCGGCTACACCTTCGACGACGCACGGGAAATCGACGGCTCGATCCGCTACGTCGAGAGCCTGTTGCCCGCAGGCAAGCAATGCAAGGTCTTCCTCTGGACCGGCGACTGCAATCCGACGTCGGACACCCTCGCGCGCGCCAGCCGGCCGGGCCTGCTGAACATGAACGGTGGCGACACGCTCATGTCCCGCACCAACCCCTCGCTCACCGCAGCCGCCCCGCTGGGCTTGCGCCGAGGCGAACTGTTCCAGGTCTATGCGCCCAACCAGAATGAAAACCTGTACACGAATCTGTGGACAGGGCCATACTACGGCTACGAGCGCGTGATCGAAACCTTCGAGCTGACCGACAAGCCGCTGCGGATCAAGCCGATCAATATTTATTACCACACCTATTCCACCAGCAAGCACGCCTCGCTCAAGGCCCTGAAAGCCGTCTACGACTGGGCGCTGAAACAGCCGGTGCTGCCCATTTTTGCTTCCGACTACATCCGCAAGGTGCATGATTTCAACCAACTCGTGGTCGCGCGCGAAGGCGCCGGCTGGCGCATCGCAGGCGGCGACCAGGTGCGCACCCTGCGCATCCCGGTCACGATGGGCTACCCCGATCTGCCCCGCAGCCGTGGCGTCCTTGGCTGGCGCGACGAGGGTACGGTCCGCTACATCCATCTTGCCGGCACGGCCGACAGCTATCTGGTACTGGCTGACAAGCCTGCCCCCACCGCCTGGCTGTCGCGCGCCAACGCGCGCATCACGCTCGATCGCGGCGGCTGGCTGCTGAAAGCCTATCAACCGCTTGAACTCGAATTCGGCAACGCGGCGCGCTGCACTTTCCGCCTCGACGGCAAACCCGCACCCGTCATCCGTCGCCCCGATGGCCTGTTTGCCCTGAAGCATCGCAAACACGAAGCCAGGCTGGAGATGCGCTGTGCTGACTAAGACGGGGCGCAGCAAAACCTACGCCCTGCCGTCCAGCGCAGGCGAGCGCTTCCGCCTGCTGAGCTGGCCGCGCATCGCCGCATTCACGACGTTGATCGTCGCCGTGATGGCCTGGCTCTATCCGCGCGACCAGCTCATCGAGCAGGTCACGGAATCCCCGGCCGAGAACCCGCTGAGCCGCGCCTATCTGGACAACCTGATCAAGGCCGAGCCGGAGAACCTCAAGCTGCAGATCCAGAAGGCGCAGAACCATATCCAAACCGGACGCTATCGGGAAGCCCGCGACCTGCTCCAGCAGCTCAGCCAGCAAAACGCGCCGGCGCTGCGCGTCGAGATTGCCCAGGCTCTGATCGAACTGCACGAAAAAGAGGTGTTTTCCCGGCCGCCCGCCCAGCGACAGGCCTACCTGCCCGCGCTGCGGCAGGCCCTGACGGCGATGAGCGCGCTCGAGCTGAACCCCAAGCAACGCGAACAGCTCGCGGACAAGGCCATTGCCTACGGCCACCCCGAACTCGCCATCGGGCTCTATCAGGGGCTGGCGCTGAATGCCGCGCCACCCGTCGCGACCCACTGGCTGCAGCAAGCCGCCCGCGCCGCCCTCTCGCTCGGGCGCTATCAGCACGCGTCGGCGCTCTATTTCGAGGCCCAGGCGCTCGCCTCGAATCCAACCGCCCACAAGGCGCTGTTCATCGCCGGCGTGCGCGCGCTGCAGGCGGGCAACCTGCCCGCAGACGCCCTTGCAGCCGCCGAAAAGCAGCTGGGCACGCTGGCGGGCGATCCGGACATGCTCGAATTCATGGTCAGGCTTGCCCTGGCCGCCAACCGCAACGACCGGGCCGAGTGGTATGTCAAGAAACTGTTGCAGTTCGCCCAGTTCACGCCCTGGATGCAGGCACATCAGCGTCCGGCCGCACTCGTCCAGGTCCGGTACGCTGCCGTACGGCCGATGCCGGCCATCCGCCATGAATCGCCCACGCTTTCGAAACAGCTTCCGGGTTGCGACACCCTCGGCGGGGCGCCCGCCGGACGCTGCTGGCAGCGGGTTCCCGGCAGCCATCCGGTCAACGATCCTTTCTTTCGCACCGTCAGCCAGCAGCCGCAGCTGCCCTTCGACGACCGGGTATACCGCCTGGGATATGAGGTCTTCCTCGCCAACCGCAATCTGGCCGACGCCTACGTGCTGGCCGAAACCGCCGTGCGCCAGGCGCCCGACAACGCCGCCTGGCGCGAGCGCTACGCCCAGGTCGCGGAATGGCACGGCAAGCCCATGGTGTCGCTGGAGCAATGGCGCACGCTGGCGCTCGATCACGACCGGGAGTCCGCCTGGCAATCCGTGCTGCGGCTGGCGCCGGGACTCTTCGACGAGGAAACCGTCGTCCTTGCCCTGACGCGCGAATACCGCAAGGGACGACTCGACGACACCCGCCTGAACCGGCTGGTGGAGGCTTTCGAGGGCATGGGCGAGCCGGGCAAGGGCGTGGCCTTTCTCGAACAGGCATACCGCGACAAGCCGCGCCGACTCCTGCTGGTGAAGCAGGCCTGGCTGGAAGAGCGCATGGGACTCGCGCCGCAGGCCATCGCCACGCTGCGCCGCCTGCAGCGGGCGCATGGCCTGAACACCCATGAAGCGCGTCACCTTGCCGCCCTGCTGATCCTGCAGGGGAACATGACCCAGTCCTATCAGGTTCTGCAGCAGTATCAGAGCCTGCCGGGCGCAAAAGACCGCGAGTACCAGGCGCTGCTGGGCGAACTCGCCTGGCGCCTGCAGGACGGCAAGGCCGCGAGGCAGATCTATCAGCGCCTCTACGCCAGCGGCGGGCTGGAAGAATACGAAACCGAACGCCTGATCCTGCTGCTGCGCGAGGCCAATCCGGGCATCGCCGCCCGCCTGGCGGCGCGCCACTGGACACAGCACCACAACCCGCGTTTCCTGCTGACCGCCCTGTCGCTGCATGTGCAGGACAATGACCTCGCCGCAGCACGCGCCCTGCTGGCCAGCCTGACGCCGGCCGATCTGGAGAAACTGGAGACGCAACCCGACTTCCTGCAGCAGCGGGCCGACATTCGCCGCCGCGACAACAATCTGGCCGCTGCGGTGCAGGACATGCAGCGCGCGGTACGGCTGGCCCCGGACGATGTCAGTCTCAATGCCCAGTTGTTGTGGATCCTGATCGAGGCGCGCCAGATCGACGTGCTCGAACAGGAACTGGCGCTTCGCCATCCCCGCGCCCTCGGCGAGCCCGGCTTGTGGGCACCAATGGGCGCCGGCTATGCGCTGCTGGCCAAGCCCAGGCAGGCGCTGCCCTATTACGCCAGGCAGGCGAACGAGCGCCGCGGCGACTATCTGTGGCAAATCGGTTACGCGCAGATTCTCGAGGAAAGCGGCTATGCGGATATGGCCTGGCGCCTGCGCCGCCACGCCTGGCTCAACCTGCGACAGGCGGCCTCCACCCCACAGGCCGCGCCGGAAAAGCGCAATGCGCTGGCGCAGCTGGCGCTCCGCTTCGCACCGGGCGACCCCGGCGTGCATTGGCTGCGCGAATGGCTTCGCCAGGACCGGGGCGGCACCCAGCAGCACGCATCCGAGGCCATGGAACTGGCAGCAGCCTGGTATCTGTCGCAGGAGCAGCATGAATCGGCGCGCATCTGGCTGCTGCAGCAATACGGCAAGCAGCTGCAGGCGCCGCGCTGGGCCGAGGCGGCCATTGCCCTGCAAAGCAACGACCGGCTGAAACTAGAGAAAATCGTCGCGGACGACGGGTCGAGCTATGACCCGTCGACGCGGGCGGAAGCCGCCATGACGCTCGAACACTACGCAGCGGCACGCAGAATCGCTTCCGAGGGCCTGCTCAAGGACCCTGGCAACGACGTCCTCCATCTGCAGCGGTCCGACAGCATCTGGCAGCTCCAGAACCGGGCAAGCCTGCGCATCCATAATGAGGAAACCGGTGCCTTGAAGGCGCGGGGATGGCGGCTCGACGGCCAGTGGCATGTCACCCCCAGGCTGAAAATGGGCCTGGCGCTGTCGGATGACGCCTTGTCCAGCCTCGACGCCACCCAATTGACCGGCCTCCCGGGCCGGGACCGCACCCTGAAGCTTTCCGCCTGGCTGAAGCATGACAAGAGCGAAACACGCGTTCAGGTGTCCAGCCGCGAGGCGCTGGAATCCACGGTCGGCGTCGAGGTCGGTCATCGGCTCAGGATCGACCGGCGCTTGCAGGTCGGCGCTGCGCTGGGCTATCAGGTGGAGACCGACGAGAACGCCGCGCTGCAGGTGGGCGGCATGAAGGACACGCTCAAGCTCGATGCCCAATGGCAGATCAGCAAACGCGATTATCTGCTGGCCGAGCTCTCGACCAGCCGCTACTTCGGACAGGATCGCGTTTTTCTGGGTACGGGCAGCAGCCTCAATCTGCAACTGGGCCACCGCCTGCGCATCGACTACCCGGACCTCACGGTCAAGCTGCTGGGGGACGTCTACCGGTTCGGCGAACGCGTCGGCACCTCCAGCGTCCTCCACTCGCTGCTGCCTGCCGGCGCCGCCGTGCTGCCCGAAAGCTTCAACCAGTTCGGCTTCGGCATCGGTCTGGGGGAAAGCGTCGCCGACAACTTCAGCCTCGCCCTGCGGCCCTATGCCAGCCTGGACGTCCTACACAACTCGCAGGCTGGCTGGGGATACGGGCTGGAACTCGGTTTCGTCGTCAGCCCCACCGGCAAGGACTGGCTGCGCGGCCGCTACCGCAAGGGCAGCAACAGCTTCGACGGCAACGCCGACACCAGCCTGCTGGGGTTGGAATATCGCTATCTTTTTTGAAAGGAAAGACATGAACGCCTCGACACGAACCCTGCGATGGACGCTCCTGATGCCGCTCGTCCTGATGCTGTCCGCCTGCGCCAGCATCGAGCACAGCGCCAGCGTCAAGCTGGACCGCCAGGCCAGCTGGGTGGTGCTGCCGATCGTCAACCTTTCCGAAACGCCGCAGGCCGGCCTGCGCCTTGAAACCCTGCTGGAAAGCCAGTTGCGCGCCGCCGGCGTTGGCAACCTGAAGCGCTATCCCGCGGAAATCGGCGCCGATCTCCTGCTCGACCCCCGCGAAACCCGTCTGCAGGAACAGGCTGCAAGCTGGGCCAAGGCTCAGGGCGCCCGGTATGCTCTCACCGGCACCGTCACCGAGTGGCGCTACAAGACCGGCGTCGATGGCGAGCCCGCGGTCGGTGCCACGCTCCAGATCGTCAACGCCCAGGATGGCGCCGTGCTCTATAGCGCCAGCGGCGCCCGGACCGGCTGGAGCCGCGAGTCGCTCACCGCGGTGGCCCAGAAGCTGACCCGCGAACTGCTGGACCAGGCCGGGCTGAAATAACCCTTGTTAACGTGCAGCTCCTAGGATCACGATGAAAATACAATGGCTGAACTGGCGGCCCGCGCAGACGCTCTGGCAGGCCGTTGAAATCGCCCTCCTCAGCATGGTGGCGCTGGCGCTGGCCCATTGGGCGCAGCCGTCGGACACGCTGCATCTGGCCAGCGGATTCCCCTGGGTGTGGCTGGCGCCGGTGCTGGTGGCGCTGCGCTACGGGATGTTGTCCGGACTGCTGTCAGCGGCCCTCCTGCTGCTCGGCTGGCTGTTCTTCATCGAGGGCAACACGCTGCCTGGCCAAGTGCCCGCCGGCACGATCATCGGCGGCCTGATCCTGACGATGATCTGCGGCGAATTCAGCACCCTGTGGGGCAACCGGCAGCGCCGCCAGACCGAACTGAACCACTATCTCGACCAGCGGCTGGAAGAACTGACCCGGCAACACTATCTGCTCAAGCTGTCGCACGACCGCCTCGAGCAAAACCTGATTTCCCGTCCTCACACGCTGCGGGGTGCGCTCACCGAACTGCGCGACCAGCTCAAGCAGGCCGACGACCGCGACCGCCTGCCGGAATCGAAGGTGTTCATGGCGCTGCTCGCCACCCATTGCCAACTGTCGGTCGCCGCATTGTTTCCGGCGCAGGGCGGCCGGCTTCAGACGACGGCCGTTGCCCGTGTCGGCGAGCCTGCCGATCTGGACCGGGACGACCCGCTGGTGAAGTTTGCGCTGGACATGCACACGCTCGCCCACGTCAATCAGGAATGGGTCGAAGGCGAGACGACCAGCCGCTATCTGATTGCCGCCCCCATTTTCCGCGAAGGCGAACTTGCCGGTCTGCTTGCCGTGGAACAGATGCCGTTCTTCGCTTTTAATCAGGACACGCTGCAGACGCTCACCGCCCTCATCAGCTATTACGCGGACACCTTCACCACGGGGCAGACCCGCGCGATCCTGGCAACGTATCCGGACTGCCCGATGGTGTTTGCCCAGCACCTGGGCCTGCTCGCCAACGTCCAGCATGCCTCCGGCGCGAAATCCTATC
This sequence comes from Thiobacillus sp., assembly GCA_046484355.1. GTDB lineage: Bacteria > Pseudomonadota > Gammaproteobacteria > Burkholderiales > Thiobacillaceae > Thiobacillus. The sequence continues at coordinate 22,990 of JAWOJD010000010.1, read as the reverse complement.
TGGGGGTGCTGCGCTTTCCCGCCACCGAGCGCGGTGCGGAAATCCGCCACCGGCTTGCCCGCGGCAAGCGCGAGCTCGATTTCTACTGGTTGCGCGACACCCCGCAGATGCAGCTCGTGGCCCTGTTTCCCCTGACGACCGAAGAAGGCGTGCAGGGCTACCTGGCACGCGTCGATGTCTGGCTGGAAACCGAGTACGGGCAGGATCATCGAAGCCTCGGCATCCGGTTCAGCAGCACACCGTTGGAACCGAAGCGCGTACAGGCCCAGCTGGAGGAATACATTGCTCATGCCGACTGAACTCGACGCCAGCTTGCTGCTTTTCCACGGCCTGTTCAGCCTGTTCGCAGCCGGGATATCCATGCTGTTGATCCAGCCGGCGTATCGTTCGTCGCCCCGGCGCACCCTTGCCTACCATTTCGTGTTGGCGTTCTTCATTCCGGTGCTCGGCGGCATTGCCCTCATCCTGCTGGCCATCAATGCCCGCGTGCTGAACCAGCGCTACCGCGCGCGCCCCTACTCCGCCGTGCGCATGCCAGTCTTTACGGCCGCGCCTCGGGCGCCTGCGCTCGCCTTTGGCGTAGGCAGCATCCGTGAGCGCCTGATCAATCCGAACCTGCCCAAGGAGATGCGGCTGAAAGCCCTGCTCACGGTGCAGAACATGCCCGGCAACCTGTCCACCCACCTGCTGCGGGAAGCGCTGAGCGACCCCAGCGACGATCTGCGCATGACCGCCTACGGCATGCTGGACAAGGGCGAAAAGCACCTCAACCAGCAAATCCAGCAGGAACTAAAGCGGCTCGAGGGCGCCCCCTCCGCAGACGAACGCGGCCAGATATTCAAGCAGCTCGCGGCGCACTACTGGGAGCTCGCCTATCAGGGCTACGCCGTGGGCGAACTGCGCGACTTCTCCCTGAATGCGGCCTGGCACCATGCACAGGATGCGGCCGCGCTGCGGCCGCAGGATGGCGGCCTGTGGGTGATGATCGGACGGATCGCGCTGGCGCGGCATGACACGGAGCAGGCCACATACGCGCTGGACCAGGCCCAGAAGCTGGCCATTCCGCCCGCCCAGGTGCAGACCTATCTGGCCGAACTGGCGTTCCAGCGCCGCGACTTCCAGGCGGTGCGCCGCCTGGTCAATGCCTTCGGGAGGCAGCAGATCAGCTTTTCCACCGCCCCGCTGCTGGCATTCTGGAAAACTGGAGCCCATCCATGACCTCGTTGCCACGCGCCGACCGGGCCGACATCGCCCTGCTGCTGGAAGGCACCTACCCTTATGTGTCGGGTGGCGTGTCCAGCTGGGTATATCAACTGATCCAAGGCTTCCCCGAGTACCGCTTCGCCTGCGTTTTCCTCGGTAGCCGGCGCGAAGACTACGGTGATCCGCGTTATGCGCTGCCGGACAATGTCGTCCACGTCGAAACCCATTATCTGCATGACGCGGAGGACGCGCCGCCTGCGGTCCCACAGCGCGGCAATGCCGATGCGCTGATTCAGGTGAGACGTTTCCATGAGCAGCTGCGTCGGGCAGGCGCGGAGCAGGCGGCCAGCCTGTCGGACGGACTGGCGACCCTGCTCGCGCATCCGGGAATGAGCGAAGACGCGTTCCTGCACAGCAGCACCGCCTGGGAATTCATCACCGACCAATACCGTGCGCATTGCACCGACCCCTCGTTCGTCGACTATTTCTGGACGGTTCGCGGCATGCACCGCCCCATCTGGAAACTGCAGCGCATCGCCCGGAACCTGATCCCGGTCTCGCTTTATCATACCGTTTCAACTGGCTACGCCGGCTTCCTCGGCACCCTGCTCAAGCAGCGCACCGGCCGTCCCCTGCTGCTGAGCGAGCATGGCATCTACACCAAGGAACGCAAGATCGACCTGCTGCAAAGCGACTGGCTGAAGGACAACCGCGACCTGTTCCAGAAAGACCCGACGCAAATCAGTTATTACCGCGATCTGTGGATCCGTTTTTTCAGCTCGTTCGGGAAAGTCTGCTACGAAAGTGCCGACCAGTCGGTCGCGCTGTTTGAAGCCAACCGGCAGCGGCAGATCGAGGATGGCGCATCACAGGCCCGCACCCGCGTCATCCCCAACGGCATTGCGCTGGAGACGTTTTCGCCGCTGGCCGACATCCGCCCTGCCGCCCCGCCCAGGGTGTTCTGCCTGATCGGCCGGGTGGTTCCGATCAAGGACGTCAAAACCTTCATTCGCGCCATGCGCATCGTCGTCAACAGCATGCCGGACGCGGAAGGCTGGATTGCCGGACCGCTCGAAGAAGACGCCGATTATGCCCAAGAATGCCGGGCGCTTGCCGCCAGCCTGGGGCTGACGGACACGGTCCGGTTCCTGGGGATGCAGAAAATGACCGAACTGCTGCCCGGCGTCGGGGTCACTGTCCTGTCCTCGATCAGCGAAGGTCTGCCGCTGGTGCTGCTGGAGGCCATGGCCGCCGGCGTGCCTGCGGTGGCGACCGATGTCGGCGCCTGCCGCGAACTGGTCGAAGGCCGGAACGATGAAGATCGCGCCTTGGGCGCGGCCGGCGCCGTGGTGCGCATCGCCGACCCCGAAGCGCTCGCCCGCGCCATGCGCGAGCTGCTGGGCAACGAAGACCGCTGGCAGTCCGCCAGCGCGTCCGGCAAGGCCCGCGTCGCCCGGTTTTATCGCGACAGCCAGATGTTCGATGCCTACCGCGACACCTATTGCGCCCTTCTTAAAACGCCGGCAGGACAGGCAGTGCCCATGCGCTGTCCCGTGTCACATTCCTGAGCACAGACCATGGCCGGCATTGGTTTCGAACTCCGTAAAATCCTCAGGCGCGACAACTACCTGTCGCTATTCCAGGCCTACACCTACGCCGGCCTGATCAGTTCGGGTCCCTGGATCCTCTCGATTCTGGGCGTGCTGTTCATCGGCCTGCTGTCGTTCGGCACCGTCTCGCCCGCCCACCTGGTAACGCAGTTCCAGGTCTCCGTCACCTACCTGATCGCCATCAGCCTGACCCTGACCGGCCTGCTGCAACTGGGATTCACGCGATACACCGCTGACCGCCTGTTCGAGAAGGATGATCGCCGGATTCTGCCCAACCTGTCCGGCGCGCTGTTCGTCACCACCGGAGTCTCAGGCAGCCTGGCCACGCTGGCGATGCTGCTGCTGTTTCCCGACCAGAGCCTACTCTACCGGGTCCTGATGCTGGGCAGCTTCGTCGCGCTGAGCAATATCTGGATCCTCACCATCTTCCTGTCCAGCATCAAGGCCTACAAGGCTATCCTCGGGCTGTTCGCGCTGGGCTACGGGATCACCGTATTCGGCGCGCTGTGGCTGAGAACCTACGGACTGGAAGGCCTCTTGGGCAGCTTTTTTGCCGGCCATGTCGTCCTGATGTTCGGCATGCTGATGCTGTCGGCCAGGCACTATCCCTCCAACCGCTACGTGGAATTCGATTTCCTCGTCAAGGGCCGCATGTTCCGCAGCCTGCTGCTGGTCGGGCTGTTCTACAACGTCGGCATCTGGGCCGACAAATTCATTTTCTGGTTCCATCCCGACACCAGCCAGGCCATCATCGGCCCGCTGCGTGCCTCGCTCATCTACGACCTGCCGATTTTCCTGGCCTATCTGGCCATCATCCCCGGCATGGCGGTTTTCCTGGTCAGGCTGGAAACCGATTTCGTCGAGTATTACGAAAAATTCTATGACGCCGTGCGCCAGGGCGGCACGCTGCAACACATCGAAACCATGCGCAACGAGATGGTGTATTCCGCGCGGCAGGGCATCATGGAAATCATCAAGATCCAGTCGATCACCGTCCTGGTCGTGTTTGCAGCCGCCCCGGCGGTGTTAGGGCTGCTGGATATTTCCGAGCTGTACCTGCCCCTGCTGTACGTAGATGTGGTGGCGGCCTCGCTTCAGGTGGTGCTGCTTGGCGTGCTGAACGTGTTTTTCTACCTCGACCAGCGCCGCATCCTGGTTCTGCTGACCGCCCTGTTCGTGATCGGAAACCTGATCTTCACCCCGATCAGCATCGTCCTCGGCGCATCCTTCTACGGTTACGGCTTTGCCCTGTCCCTGCTGATCGCGGTCATCACCGGCCTGCGCCTGCTGGACCGCAAGCTCGACCAACTGGAATACGAAACCTTCATGCTGCAGAGGTGATCATGAAGCGTAACAGTCCCGATAAAGACCTCCTGTTCCAGGCTTCGGATCGGTGCCGCCTGGATACACTCCCTTACAGGTCATAGATGGGCGCAGGCCGGTCATGGGTCCTCGACTCCCGGCACGGCCCTGCACCGCAGCGGCCCTTCAGGAATCTTGAAAATTGACGTTATTGGTGTAGTTTCAATTAGGAGGTCATCGCTATCCAGATTGACCCGACACAGGAATTCGCCATGAAAATCGATCCCAGCCTGAAGCCGGTCACGTTACCGCTTACCGTCGATAACCGCGCGGCCCGCCCGCAGGGCGCCCCGCTCGACGACAGCGGTCAAACCGATGTCTCGCTGAGCGCACGCGCGAGCCAGTTGAAGCAGCTGGAAGCCCAGCTTGCGGCCATTCCGGTCGTGGACCGGGCGCGGGTCGACAGCATCAAGCAGGCCATCGCAGCCGGCCACTACACCATCAATCCCGACAACATCGCGGAAGGCCTGATCAATTCGGTGAAGGAAATGCTCCATGCCGCCAAATGAATCTTCCCGCGCTGCGCTGAGCACCCGGCTGCCGGCCGAGAACGCCGCCTGGGAAGCCATGCTGACGCTCCTGAATGACGAGGAGCAGGCGTTGGTCAACGGCGAAGCGGATCGACTGACGCAACTGAACACGACCAAACTGACCCAGCTGCAAACCCTGAACACGCTGGCGCAGGCGCGCCATGACGATCTGGTGGCAGCCGGACACACCGCCGACGCCTCAGGAATGGACGCCTGGCTGGCACAACACGGACGGCCCGAGCATCGGGCCAGCTGGCAGCAACTGCGCGACATGGAACGCCAGGCCCAGGCGGCCAACCAGCGCATCGGCAAGCTGATCGAGCTGCGCCTGAACGCCACACGGCAGGCGCTCAATGTACTGATTCAATCCGCAGCCTCCCACGGAGGCTTGTACGACGAGGCCGGCCTGTCGGTGGCCTCGCGCGGCGGCAAACCGCTCAAGAGCGTGTAAACCGCGCAGGGTTGATCGCCCGCATCAATTCAAGTTCCAGCGGCCAGGGCTGACCCGTCATCTGGTCGGCCAGCGCCTCGGCCAGCAAACCCGCCCACACTATTCCGCGCGACGCGTAGCCCGCCGCCACATACAACCCGGCGTGTCCACCGACCGCGCCCACCATCGGCAAGCGATCTGGCAGGGTCGCCCGAAGCGACGCCCGGCCGCTTACAACTGCGGCCGCGCCCCGCTCCGCCGCCCCTGGCAGAATCGCTTCCAGACGCGCCAGATTGACCCGATCACTGGCCGCGCGCGGCGCCGTGTCGTCGTCATCGTGCTCGTAGGTGGCGCCGACCAATGGCTGGACAACGCCGGGCGCCACATAGCCTTCGCGTGAAATCACCCGCTGGATTTCCGGCAGGCTGCCCGCCGGCAACTGCGTAATCTGCCCGCGCACGGTGTGCAGCGGCCAGTTCTGGTCCGGCGCCAGAGCCTGCGCATCGCGCGCGTTCGCCAGCACCACGACGTCGGCCTCGACCCGCACCGTGCCATCGACTCCCAGCACCTGCCAGCCTGTTGAATGGGCCTGTACACGCGCAACAGCGCAGTTCGTCCTCAACTGGATGGCAGCATGATCGAGCCAGACGCGGCACAGGCTGCCGGGTACGACCCAGCCCGCAGTCGGATACCACACGCCGGGGGTCGCCACCGGCCAGTTCGCCAGCGCCCGTGCCTCGTCCAGATCCACCCAGCGCGCGTAGTCGGCAGGCGGCACGGTGTCGGCCAGCGCGCGTTGCAACTTGAGCGCGGCGTCCGCATCCCTCGCCAGATGCAGCACCCCGCAGCGCGACCATTCCACGCCCTCGCCCAGTGCTGGCCACGCGCGCAGATCATGCAGAAACGCCGCGCGCGTCAGCCGGCTGGTCCGGTTGTCGTCGCGCGAGATCAGTGGACGGAAGATGCCCAGCGGATTGCCCGAGGCGCCCAAACCAGGTTCCGCGGCACGCTCCAGCACGGTGACGGCCACCCCGCGTTGCGCCAGGGCATGGGCCAGCGCAGCGCCCGCCACCCCGGCCCCGACAATCGCGACGTGCTGCGGATAAGACGGTTCAACGCTGCGCGACTCGCCCGCAAACCGGGCCGACAGGCAATGTCGCTTGCGGCCGAACCCCTTGCGTTTTTCGCAGACAAACCCGGCCTGCCCCAGCGCTTCGCGCACGGCGCCCGCCATCGTGTAGGTTGCCGCCATCGCGCCGGGCCGGGCCAGTCGGGCCAGTTGCTGAAGCAGTTCAGGGCGCCACATGTCCGTGTTGCAGTCGGGCGCAAAGCCATCCAGGTAAAACGCATCGACCCCGGCCTGCACCTGCGGCAGACAGTCGATTGCATCGCCCAGGATCAGCGTGAGCTGTACCCTGCCGCCATCGAGCGCCATGCGATGAAAGCCCGGCGTCAGCACCGGCCAGTTCGCCAGCAGTTCGCCGGAGCGCGCGGCAAACTCGGGCCACTGCGCGTGCAGCCGCGCCATGTCTTCGAGTTTGAAAGGATGCTTTTCCACCGAAAGAAAGTGCAGTCGCGCCGCCCGCCTGGGGTCCTCCCGCCACGCCGCCCAGGTCGCCAGGAAGTTCAGCCCGGTACCAAAGCCGGTTTCAAGGATGACGAATACAGCACGGTCCGACCAGGCCTGCGGCAGCCCGCATCCCTGCAAAAACACATGCCGCGCCTGGCCGATGCCGCCATCGGCAGAATGGTAGATATCGCCATACAGCGTGGAATACGGCACGCCCTCCCTGAATTCGAGCGCGGCGGGGACGATGGTTTTCAACATGGTCGAATGTTACATTGGACCCGTTCATTACTGCTTCATCCCAACCATGCTCAAACCCGCCTCCTGGCTTCGCCTTGTCATCGCTGTATTGATCGTTGCCGCGCTCGCCTACGCAGGCTGGCATGTCACCCGACCCACACTGCCCGAAGTCGAACTGGCCACCCTGGCACTCGGCCCGGTGGAGTCGACCGTGGTCAACACCCGGGCCGGGACGATCAAGGCCTGCCGCCGCGCCAAGCTGGCCCCATCGGCGGGCGGACAGATCGTGAAGCTGTGGGTCAAGGAAGGCGACCGCGTGAAGGCCGGCCAGCCGCTACTGGAATTGTGGAACCGCGACCTGGCCGCGCAACGCGAGGTCGCCACCCGCCAGTTGGCAACCAGCGAGCAACGCCAGCGCGAAGCCTGCATCATGGCCGACAACGCAAAACGCGATGCCGAACGCACCCAGAAACTCGTCGACAAAGGCTTTGTCAGCCCGCAAAGCGGCGAGGATGCGCGTGCGCAAGCCCGCGCCCGTCAGGCCAACTGCGATGCGCTCGGCGCCGACGTCAAGCGCGCACAGGCGCAGATCCGCGTCACCTCGGCCGTGCTGGAGCGCACCACGCTGAACGCCCCGTTTGCCGGTATCGTGGCGCGCGTCACCGGCGAGGTGGGCGAATACACCACGCCCTCGCCGCCGGGCATTCCTACCCCGCCGGCGGTCGACCTGATCGACGACACCTGCCTGTATGTCAGCGCGCCGATGGACGAAGTCGACGCCCCCAAGATCAAGCCCGGCCTGGCCGCACGCATCACCCTCGATGCCATGCCTGGCAAGACTTTCAGCGGCAAGGTGCGACGCATTGCCCCGTATGTCACCGAAGTGGAAAAACAGGCGCGCACGGTCGATGTCGAAGCCGATTTCGACACACCGCCCCAGCAGCGTTTGCTGGTTGGATACAGCGCCGATGTCGAAGCCATCATCGAACGCCGCGAGAACGTGTTGCGTGTCCCGACCCAGGCGATCCAGCAGGATGGCACGGTGCTGGCGCTGGGCGCCGACGACACGCTGGAGTCAAGAACGATCAAGACCGGACTCGCCAACTGGGTGTTCACCGAAGTCGTCAGCGGGCTGAAAGCGGGCGACCGGGTGCTGCTGTCCTTCGACAACGAAAACGTGAAGGCAGGCGTCAAGGTCAAGCCCAACCCCCAGAAGGTCACAAAGGCGGCGCCATGATCCGGCTTGCCGCCATCACCCGTGTTTTCCGCATGGGCGATCAGGAAGTGCGCGCGCTCGACGGCATCACGCTCGACATCGCACCGGGCGAATACGTGTCCATCATGGGGCCGTCCGGTTCCGGCAAATCCACCCTGCTCAATGTCGTCGGCCTGCTTGACCGCCCCGACAGCGGCCGCTACGAACTCGATGGCACCGATGTCACCGCCTTGTCCGAAACCGAGCAGGCGCGCGTGCGTCGTGAAAAAATCGGTTTCGTCTTCCAGTCGTTTCACCTCGTGCCGCGCCTGACTGCTGCAGAGAACATCGAACTGCCGCTGATGCTGGAAGGCATCGCCCCGGCCGAACGCAAGCAGCAAGTCGAGGCCACGCTCAACGCCTTCGAACTGCGCGACCGCGCCCACCACCGCCCCGCCGAACTGTCCGGCGGCCAGCGCCAGCGCGTCGCCATCGCGCGGGCCACCATCCTCAAACCCACCGCCCTGCTGGCCGACGAACCCACCGGCAACCTCGACCATCGCACCGGCGCCGAAGTCGTGGCGCTGCTGGAAGGCCTGCACCACGCCGGCACCACGCTGATCGTCGTCACCCATGACCGCGAACTCGGCGCGCGGGCGCATCGCCACATCACCATGCGCGACGGCGAGATCGAGGGCGACGACCGCACATGAACCTGCGCGATACGCTGAGCCTCTCGCTGACCACCGTGGTGAGCTATCGCACCCGTTCGTTGCTCATCGTGCTGGCGATGGCGCTGGGGGTGGCGGCGGTGGTCGTTCTCACCGCGCTGGGCGACGGCGCACGGCGTTACGTGGTGGAGCGCTTTTCTTCGATCGGCACCAACCTGATCATCGTCCTGCCCGGTCGTGCCGAAACCTCGGGCGGCTTGCCCGGCGCGGCACTCGGCACGACGCCGCGCGACCTGACGCTGGAAGACGCACGCTTCGTCGGCTATCTGCCCCAAGTCAGGCGGCTGGCGCCGCTCAACGTCGGCGTGGCCGAACTCACGTCGGGCGGGCTGCTGCGCGAAGTCACCGTACTCGGCAGCACCGCCGAACTGCTGCCGATCCGCCACATGAAATTGTCGCAAGGCAGTTTCCTGGCGCACGGGTCCGAACGCAGCGCCCAGATCGTGCTCGGCAGCCAGATCGCAAACGAATTCTTTCCAGACGGCAACATCATCGGCCAGCGCGTCCGGCTGGGCGACAGCCGCTTCAGGGTGTCCGGTGTGCTGGCCGCGCAAGGCCAGACGATGGGCTTCAATTCCGATGAACTCGCCATCATCCCGATCGACTACGCGCAGGAGCTGTTCAACACCTCGTCCCTGTTCCGCATCCTGATCGAAGCCCGCAACCGCGACGCCATCGAATCGACCAAATCCGCCATCCTGCACACGCTCAAGCAGCGACACGACGGCGAAGAAGACATCACCGTCATCACCCAGGATGCAGTGCTCGCCACCTTCGACCGCATCCTGCGCGCGCTGACCCTCGGCGTGGCGGGCATTGCCGCGATCAGCCTGGCGGTCGCGGGCATCCTGGTGATGAACGTCATGCTGGTGGCGGTGACCCAGCGCACGTCCGAAATCGGCCTGCTCAAAGCCATAGGCGCCCCCTCTTCGGACATTCGCCGCCTGTTCTTTGCCGAAGCGCTGTGGCTGTCACTGGCCGGCGGCGCCATCGGCTTCGCGCTGGGGCACCTGGGCAGCCTGCTCATTCGCCTCGCCTACCCGCAACTGCCGGCCTGGCCGCCGGTATGGGCCAGCGTGGCCGGCGTGGCCATCGCACTTATCACCGGCATCGTCGCCAGCCTGTTTCCCGCTTCGCGTGCCGCGCGGCTCGATCCTGTGCGGGCATTGAGCGGGAAATAAGCATGGGGAAAATCTTTATCCGCGAAGGACGCGAAGATGCGCGAAAGGGTTCTTCGGGCGCTGTCGTCTCGGTGGCAAAGGGCACGCAGTGTGCAACACACCGATCTTCTTTGTGCCCTTCGCGTCCTTCGCGGATGAAAGAAGTGAACCCATGAATCTCGCCGACACCCTCCGCTTCGCCCTGCACGCGCTCACCGCGCACCGGCTGCGCACCGTCCTGTCCGCCTCGGGGATTGCGGTGGGCATCGCCGCGGTCATCCTGCTCACTTCGATCGGCGACGGCATTCATCGGTTTGTGCTGTCCGAATTCACCCAGTTCGGCACCAACATCCTCACCGTCACACCGGGCAAGGCCAGCACCCACGGCGCGTCGGTAGGCGCCATCGGCAGTTCGCGCCTGCTGACGGTGGAAGACGCGCTGGCCCTCAAAACCTCGCGCTACGCACAATATTCCAACGCCAGCGTGATGGGCAACGCGGAAATCCGCGCCCTTGGCCGCAGCCGCCGCGTGACGGTTTATGGCCAGGGGCCAGATTTTTCCCGTGCCTTCAACATGCAGGTGGCGGTCGGCCAGTTTCTGCCCGACGACGACCCCCGCAATCCGCGCGCCTACGCCGTGCTGGGCGCCAAGGTACGCACTGAACTGTTTGGCGCCACCAATCCGCTCGGCGCCATCATGCAGGTCGGATCATCGCGTTTCCGTGTCATCGGCGTCATGGCACCCAAGGGCCAGGTGCTGGGATTCGACCTCGACGACACCGTCTACATCCCCACCGCGCGCGCGCTGGAAGTGTTCAACCGCGAAGGCGTGATGGAAATCAACATCGCCTATCGGCCCGGCGCGCCGCTCAAAGCCGTGGTCGAAGACGCCAAACGCATCCTGCTGTCGCGCCACGGCCGCGAGGACTTCACCCTCACCCCGCAACAGCAGATGCTCGATACGCTCACCACCGTCCTCGATGTGCTCACCTTCGCCGTTGCTGCCCTGGGCGGCATCTCGCTGCTGGTCGGCGCGGTTGGCATGGTCACGCTGATGCACATCGCCGTCGCCGAGCGCGTCGCCGAAATCGGCCTGCTCACCGCACTGGGCGCCACGCGGGCGCGCATCCGGACCCTGTTCCTGATGGAATCGACCGTGCTCTCCACCCTCGGCGGCCTCGGTGGACTCGCCATCGGCGCCGGCATCGCCTGGCTGCTCAAAACCACCGTCAGCGCCCTGCCTGTCAACACTCCGTGGGATTACGCCCTGGGCGCCCTGCTGATATCGGTGTTGATCGGACTGGCCGCCGGCGTCGTCCCCGCCATGCGCGCAGCGCGGTTGAATCCGGTGGATGCGCTGCGGGCGGAATAATCATGGAATGGCAGCAATCGACTGCCCCCAGCAGCTGGTCGGAGAGGAAGCACCGCCCAAACGACGTTACGAACGGCAAACGCCAGGCAAACTGCTGCATCTGGACACCAAGAAACTGGCGCGCTTCGATCGTCCCGGCCACCGGGTGACGGGAGATGTCACGCAATCCAGCAGGAAACCTGGCTATCATGCCCGGCACGAGGCGGTGGACAATCGTTCCCTGGATGGGTTCAGCCTGGTCCTACCGGTTGAAACGACAAGGAGCGCGATCACCTTCGCCGTGGCGGCGCTGCGCTACTACAAGATGCTGGGGGTGATGATCACGGGCATCATGACGGACAACGGCTCGGCCTATCGCTCGAAGAAGTTCGCCAAGCTGTTGCGGCGCTTGAAGATCAGGCACTTTCGCACCCGCCCCTATACGCCGCACACCAATGGCAAGACAGAACGCTTCATCCAGACACTGCTGCGGGAATGGGCCTATGCCTACACCTGCCCCAACTCAGACGCCAGAACGGCGGAGTTGCCATTCTGGATTCAGCATTACACAATTTCCACCGCCCTCATTCAGCCACGAGCAGCAAACCACCCGCTACTCGACTCGGCTTTGACGGGAGCAACGTACTGAGAAACTACACTTAGCGGACTTCGGTCACCGGTTCCAGTTCGGTCGCACCGAGTTCGAGCAAGCGTGCGAATTCCACTTCGATATTCGACACGCCCCACAGCGGCTGCGGGCCGGCCGTGCCCGGCTGCGCGCTCGGCAGCAGGCCGAGCTCGAATCCGCCGATGGCAAAGCCGACGTCGAACGGCTCGTCAAAATAGGGCTGCTGACCCAGCACCTCGGTGGACCAGCGCTTGGCGGCGGCAAGATCGGGGGCCGGGTAGATGGCGGTGCGTAAACCTAGAATCATGGTGGGCTCCGAAGCGTGAATGACAGCGGACCGCTCACAACTGGTCGGCGATAAACTCTGCAATATAGTCGTTCCATCCCACCGGTCTGGCCTCGGTCCATTCGCGGGAGCGGGCAAAGTCCACCTCGAACAGTTCGCGCTGGAGTTGGCCGACGAAGCGCGGATCCGAGGTGGCCAGATTGGTTTCCTGGTTGATGCGCAGGCTGAGCTTGTCGAAATTGGCCGAGCCCAGGCAGGCCCAGTCGTCGTAGAGCGCGGCCTTGACGTGGGTCATGCCGGGGTAGCCATAGACGCGAATGCCGTTGCCGATAAAGGCATTGGCTGCAAGCAGGTTGGCGCTGTTCATGAAGCCGGAATCGTTGCGGGTGGGCAGGACGACGCGCACATCCACCCCGCGCTGACGGGCACGGATCAGCTCGGCGATGAGCTCGTCGTCCGAAAGATACGGCTGTTCGATAAAGATGCGGGACTTGGCCTTGCGAATGGCGGCCAGCTGGGCGCGCAGGATCTGCGCGTCGCCGGTTCGGGTATACAGCGGGCGGATGTCCATGAAGTCGGACCGATCAGCTTCGCCGCTGTACGGCTCTATCCTGAAGGTGGCGAGCACGAAGGCAAGATCCCCCCCAATGCCAGCGTGCGCCCAGCGCGTGTCGAAGTCCTTGCGCAGGCGGCCGACGATGGGGCCTTGCACTTCCACCATCAGGTCGTGCCATTCGTAGCGGTATTCGCGACCGATGTTCATGCCGCCGATGTATGCCTTGCTGCGGTCGACCACGATCACCTTGGTGTGATCCGAAGTCAGCCAGGGATTGTCGAGTGCGCGCACCTCGATGCTGGAATCCTTGCGCAGGTAATCGGCAATCGAGATCGGCGGCTTCTTGCCCGAGTAGTAAGGCGAGCGCGAAGGAACATGGGCCGCCGCCATGGTGCCGAGCCGGTCGACCAGGACCCGCACCTCGATCTCACGCGAACGCTTTTTGAGCAGGTCGGCAATGCGCAACGCGTAATCGTCGCTGTCGAAAATATAGAGCCGGATATCGATGGATTCCTTTGCGCTCTGGATGGTCTGCACAAGTGCCACGAAAAAAGCCTCGCCATCGATCAGTGGCTTCATGCTGCCGCGGTAGCGCTCGGTGCCGACGAGCGCGTCGAGCTGTTGTTCCCACTGGTCCGGAGCCGTCGGCTTGTCGGCAAGCGGAGGGGGCGTGCTGTTCGTCGCCAAAATGCCGCGCGGCAGCAGGGTGGCGCCGGAATGCGCGGTCAGCCAGAACAGCCGGTTCGCCATGGTGACAGGATATCTGAGCGCGCTGTACACGTGGCTCTTAAGCGTCAGCGCATCGATCAGGCGCAGCGAAAATCCCAGTTTGCGACCCGGCGGCAGCGGGCTGGGCGGCTGCGCGATGAACACCGATTGCTGGCTGGCGAAATCGAACAGCACGAAGGCGCCGCCAAGCTCGTCTTCGCCGACGGCGAACAGCACCGGGCTGGCTATCACGCCATCCCGAGACAATGCAGCTTTCAGGTAGTCGTTGGCTTCGGCGGAAAAGGCTTCCTCGCTGATGCGCCGCCCGATTTGCAGCGCGGCAGGCTTGTTCTCCAGCCGATCGCTGTGTAACTGGCCGTTGCTGTCGCGATACAGGACGAAGTCCGTGCTCTGCACCGTGACCAGCGTGCCCGTCGTTGCCTTGTCGGGCGCCATTTGCTCCAGCAGGGTGCGCATCAAGGCTTGCCAGCGGTCATGATCGAAAAGCGTCACCGGCTGCCAGTCGCGCTGCAGATCGTCGGGGCTGGCGGGGGTGTCCGTGGTCGTGTCCATCACCGCCGCACGGTAGTTGTGCTGCCCCGGCTGCAGGTCGTCGGTCGGCCAGCGCGCGGTGAGAAACGCCTTGTCCTCGCCAATGCGGTATTGCAGCGCCAACTGGCCGTCGCGATAAAACGCGCCCTCCGGCGGCAATTCCAGCAAGGCTTCGACCTCGGCCGATGCGGCATGGGGTTGGCTGACGCATCCGGCCAGCAGGAACGCCAGCGCCACAAGCAGAAAAGCCCAGCTTGGCAATGCGTGGTTCAGGGTATGACAGCAGGATGGGCGCATGCAGCAATCATCCATGAGCGTATCGACGCCAGCAAGCCTTGCCGTGTCGCGGTTCGATGGCGCTCGAATCCTGCGAGCATCGTGTCTATCATGCGCATCCCGGATTTGAAATATGTTCCGGCCATTGAACAACGGCACTGGCCATGACACCGCCCCTCGAACACCTCGCTCTGGATCTCCCCTTTACGCCGACGACACCCTGCTGGTGGTCGACAAGCCCAGCAGCCTGCTCGCGGTGCCGACGCCCTGGTCGTGCAGCGCCTCGATATGGCCACCTGGAACAATAGGTAGGAGCTTTTCAGTTTCCCCTTGGCCGATAGTGACAATCGTCGACGGGCGCTGACAGTAAATCAGACAAGAATATTCAGCAGCCGACCGCTTCTGTTAAGGCTTGTCCGACGCCCGCCCGCTGGGCTCGTGCGTACTGCCAAGCCTGCGCGTGGGGGCAGGCATCGAACAACCCTTAACAATTGCTGCTCCCTCAACTCTATCAGGCCTCATACCCTTCGCGATGCGTCGCGTTGATCGCGCGCAGCAGTTCGCGGAAGGGGATGTGGCGGGTGTACTGCTTGAACAGGGGCATAAAGGGAAGGTCGGTGCCCTGCCCTGCGCCGGGATATTTCCCGGACTGCATGGATTCGTGCAATTCGCGCAGCATGGTGTCGAGCGAGTCGAGAAACGGCGTGTAGGTTGAGGCTTCGTCGTCGTCGTGCTCCAGACAGGCGCGCAGTTCGTCGACTTCGTAGACGGCTTCGTGCACCAGGTCGATCAGTTCGTTGAGGTTTTTGGCGTTTTTCATAAGCGTAGGGATGCGTAGGCTTTTGGACAAACCATAAGGATACCGTCAGTAAGCCGCTACGGGGAGCAGCTCACTGGTGCAGGGCAAGGCGGCTATCCCGTTTCGCCCTGATCCTGCGCTTGGTCGGGGTCGGGAAGCTGGCGGCGACGCATCAGCAGGTAGGCGGCAGGGATGACGAGCAGGGAGAGCAGCGGGGCGCTCACCATGCCGCCCAGCATGGGGGCGGCGATGCGGCTCATGACTTCGCTGCCGGTGCCGCTGCCCCACATGATGGCCATCATGCCGGCAACGATGGTGACGACGGTGAGTACCTTGGGGCGCAGGCGCTGCACCGCGCCTTCGCGGATGGCGTCGACCAGGTCAGGCTCGGCGGTTTTGCCTGCTGCTTGCCGTGCGTCCCAAGCGTTCTTCAGGTAAATCTGCATGATGACGCCGAATTCGGCGGCCACGCCAGCCAGTGCAATGAAGCCGACCGCGGTCGCCACCGACAGGTTGAAGCCCATCAGGTACAGAAACCAGACGCCGCCGGTAAGCGCGAACGGCAGCGTGGCCATGACCAGCAGCGCCTCGTCGAAGCGCCGGAAGGTGAGGTAGAGCAGCATGAAGATGATCAGCAGCGTGGCCGGGACGACCAGTTTGAGGCGGGCGTTGGCACGCTCCATGAACTCAAACTGCCCGGAATACGCGATGCTCATGCCGGGTTCGAGCTTGAGGCCGCTTGTTACGGCGGCGCGCAGGTCGGCCACGGTGGCAGCGAGGTCGCGTCCGCGCACATCGACGTAGACCCAGCCGCTGGGCCGCGCGTTTTCGCTTCTGAGCATGGGCGGGCCGTCGCTGACCTTCACGCGCGCCACCATGCCAAGCGTGATCTGCTGGCCCATGGAGGTGACGACAGGCAGCGCGGCCAGCCGTTCGATCGTATTGCGCCACTCGCGCGGGTAGCGCACGCTGATCGGAAAACGCGCGCGCCCCTCGATGGTCTCACCGATCATCCGGCCGCCGATCAGGCTGGCCACCACCGATTGCAGCTCGTCGACGCTGAGGCCGTAGCGCGCCGCCGCGGCGCGGTCGATGTCAATGTCGACATAGCGGCCGCCGGTGAGCCGCTCCGCCAGCGCCGAGGAGACGCCGGGCACGGTCTTGGCGATGCGTTCGACGTCCAGCGCGATGCGGTCGATATCGGCCAGGTTGGTGCCGGCAATCTTGACCCCGATCGGGCTCTTGATGCCGGTGGCGAGCATGTCGATGCGGTTGCGGATCGGCGGCACCCAGATATTGGCCAGTCCCGGCACCTTGACCGCGCGATCCAATTCCTCGACCAGTTTTTCAGGTGTCATGCCCGGGCGCCATTCCTCACGCGGCCTGAACTGGATATTGGTTTCGAACATTTCCAGCGGCGCCGGATCGGTGGCGGTTTCGGCACGGCCCGCCTTGCCGAATACGCGCGCGACTTCGGGCACGCTCCTGATCATGCGGTTGGTCTGCTGCAGCAGGTCGGATGCCTTCTGTGCCGATAGCCCTGGCAGCGCAGTCGGCATGTAGAGCAGATCGCCCTCGTCCAGCGGCGGCATGAATTCGCCGCCCAGCCGGCTGGCTGGCCACAAGGACGTGAGGAAGAGCAGCAAGGCCACCGTGAGCGTGGTTTTCGGGTTCCTGAGCACAGCGTTGAGCAAGGGACGGTAGCCGTTCATCAGCCAGCGGTTGAGCGGATTCTGCGTTTCATGGGGAATCCTGCCGCGAATCCAGAAGCCCATCAGCACCGGAATCAGCGTCACTGACAGGCCGGCGGCGGCGGCCATGGCATAGGTCTTGGTGAATGCAAGCGGGCCGAACAGCCGCCCTTCCTGCGCTTCAAGCGTGAACACCGGAATGAACGACAGCGTGATGATCAGCAGCGAAAAAAATAGCGCCGGGCCGACTTCGATCGCGGCGTCGGTGGTGAGCTTCCAGTGCGCGTCCCCTTTTAGCGTCTGCTCGGGATGGGCGTGATGCCAGGCCTCGATTTTTTTGTGCGCGTTTTCGATCATCACCAGCGCCGCGTCGACCATGGCGCCGATGGCGATCGCAATACCGCCGAGCGACATGATGTTGGCGTTGATCCCCTGGTGCCGCATGACGATGAAGGCAATCAGGATGCCCAGCGGCAAGGTGATGATGGCCACCAGCGACGAACGCAGGTGCCACAGGAAAATCACGCACACCAGCGCGACGACGACGAAGGTCGAAATGAGCTTGTTGGTGAGGTTGTCCACCGCACGGTCGATCAGTTCGCCCCGGTCATAAGTGGTGACAATTTCCACTCCTTCGGGCAGGCCCGCTTTCAGCACGTCCAGCCGGTGCCTGACCGCCGCGATGGTTTCGCGGGCATTCTTGTCGGTGCGCATCACCACCACGCCACCCACCACCTCGCCCTGGCCGTCGAGTTCGGCAATGCCGCGCCGCATTTCGGGGCCAAGCTGGATGTGGGCCACGTCGCCCAGGGTTACCGGCACGCTCCCCGCCAGCTTGAGTGGAATCGTGCGAAAGTCGGCCAGCGTCTTCAGGTAACCGCTGACGCGCACCATCAGTTCGGCCTCGCCGAGTTCGAGCACCCCGCCGCCGGTCTCCTGATTGGCCTGCCCGATGGCCGCGATGACCTGCTCATGGGTGATGCCGAAGCTGGCGAGTTTCACCGGGTCAAGCACCACCTGATACTGCTTGACCATGCCGCCGATGGTCGCCACTTCGGCCACGTTCGGCAGCGACGCCAGTTCCAGCCGCAGGAACCAGTCCTGCAAGGCCCGCAGTTGTGAGAGGTCGTGGCGGCCGGTCTTGTCGACCAGCGCGTACTGGTAAATCCAGCCCACCCCGGTCGCGTCGGGGCCGAGCGACGATTTGGCCGTGGGCGGCAGCCGCTCCTGCGCCTGGCTCAGATACTCCAGCACCCGCGAGCGCGCCCAGTACAGATCGGTCCCATCCTCGAACAGCACGTAGACAAAGCTGTCGCCAAAAAAGGAAAAACCACGCACCGTCTTCGCCCCCGGCACCGAGAGCATGGTCGAGGCCAGCTGGTAGGTGACCTGGTCCTCGACAATCTGCGGCGCCTGCCCCGGATAGGTGGTGCGGATGATGACCTGCACGTCGGACAGGTCGGGCAGCGCGTCGATGGGCGTGGTCTTGACCGCCCATACGCCCCAGGCGACGACAAACAGGGTCGCCAGCAGGACCAGAAAGCGGTTGGCAACCGACCACCGGATAAGCCGTGGGATCATTTTGCGCCCCCAACCTTGTCGAGTTTCTCGACCAGCAGGCCTTCGCCGGTTTCGCGGATGCCGACCCGCACCCGGTCGCCCACTTTCAAGCCCTTGGCCAGGTTCGGATTCCCAAGCGGAAACTCCATGGTCATGCCGCCCATCGGCAGGGTCTTGAAGGGACCGTGCGCGAGCATCACGTACGCTGCGGAAATGTCCTCGATCACGGCATCGGCCTCGTGCAGCGCAATCGGTGCGGCCACGCCGGAACCCCGAGCGGTAATCCCCTGCAGGCTGGCCTCGGAATCGATCAGGAACTGGCCGCTGGCGACAATTTTCTGACCTTCGTCCAGCCCTTTCAGGATCACGGAGTCGTTGCCCGACTCGGCACCGAGCGTCACCTCGACCGGGCGGTAGCGCCCTTCCGCTTCCGCCAGCATGACGAGCGCGCGGCGACCGGTGCGGATCACTGCTTCAGTCGGCACCAGCAGCACCGGTTCACCGCCGATGCCCTCGAAGCTGACCTGGGCGGTCAATCCCGGGCGCAGGCGGCCGTCCGGGTTGGGCAGTTCAACCCGCACCCGAAGCGTGCGCGCGGCATCGTTCAAGGTCGGCAACAGAGCGGTGACCCTGCCCGCCACCGGCTTGCCCGGAAACGCGGCAAAACCGGCTTCGACAGTCTGCCCCATCCGAACCGACCCGGCCTGCGACTCGGGCACCGCCACATCGAGCCACACCGTACCAATGCCGTTGATGCGCGCCAGCGTCTGTCCGGCCATGACCGTCATGCCGGGACGCACGTCGAGTGCCTGAATCACGCCGCCACGGGGGGCGGTGATCGAGATGCGGTTCTGCACCTTGCCGTTCGATGCGATGCTGCGAATCAGGGACTCCGGCATGCCGCCCAGACGCATCCGTTCGCGCGCCGCGTCCAGCAGCGACGGGTCGCCGATGGACTTGAGCGCCAGATATTCCTGCTGCAGGGCCGCCCACTCGGGCACCAGAAGTTCCGCGATGAAGGCGCCGGAGCGCACCACGTCGTTCGGCGCCAGCCGTGCCACCCGCTCGACAAATCCACCGCTGCGAGCCTGCACGATGGCCACATCGCGCTCGTTGAAGTCAACAATCCCGGTCGCCAGCACCTCAGTTGCAACCGGCGCACGGGTGACGACAGCCAGCCGCATGCCCAGGTTCTGCATCACCGCCGGGTCGATCTTCACGCTCGATGCGTCGCCCCCCTCGTCAGCGTATTTCGGCACCAGATCCATATCCATGAAAGGCGACTTGCCGGGCTTATCGAATTTCTGCAACGGCACCATCGGGTCGTACCAGTACAGCACGGTTCGCCCGTCTTCCGACGGCGCAGCAGACGGCGCCACGGCCACCGGGGCATGGCCTCTGCCGGCCCACCACAGTCCGGCCGCCACGCCAGCGGCCAGCAGGAGAATCGCAGCGACAAGGCTCAAAAGGGTTTTCTTGAAGGATGGGCGGCTCATTTCATCTCTCCCGACAAGGTGTGCTCGCTATATGCAAAATGCAGCCGGGCTGCCATCTGACGACGTTCGCCCTCCAGCGCAATGGCTATCAATTCGGCATCGACCCGTTCGCGTCGCGCCATGGCGAGGTCGATCAATTCGCCTTTTCCGCCGCGCCAAGAGCCCAGCGCCAGATTCACCTTTTCATTTGCCAGCGGCACCAGCACCTCACGCTGCCGCTTGACGGCCCGGGCGAGGCGCTCGTGTTCGGCGAAGTCCGACTCCAGCATCGCCGCGTGTTCGCGCAGGACGGCCTCGCGTTCCGCGTCGAGCCCCTGGCGCTCGGCAAGCCGGGCTGCGATCTTCGGGTCCTGGCGGGAGGCGGCTAACACGGGCAGGTCGAAGCTGACCTGAACCATGGCCATGTCGCTGAACTGCGAGCCGCGCTTCTGGTAGGCCACTTCCAGTGCCCAGTCTGATTTTTTCTCGGCCTGGGCCTCGGCCACTTCCGCATCCAGAACACGCGCCTTCGGATCGAAGATCGTCAGTTCGGGATGGCCGAGCAGTGCGTGGGTCAACGTTTCGCGAGCGATTGGCCAGTCGGGCACGGGGCCTGACAATGGGGCATCGGCGCGCGGCCCGACCCAGCGCTTGAGCGCCGCGATGGCCTGCCGACGACGTGCGTTGAGCTCATCCCGGCGCGTTTCGATCATCGCCGATTCCCGGCGCGCTGCCACCACTTCCATGGGGCTGCCCTTGCCGCCCGCGATGCGGGCGCGTACCGCTGCGTCGAACAATCGGTTCTCGTTGTCCAGCGCATCGACCAAGGCCAGCTGACGCTCGACGGCGTCCCGCGCGATCCAGGCAACAGCCGTCTCCCGCAGCACGGCAAGCCGCGTGATACGGGTTTGCGCCTGCGACACCGCAACCTGCCCCCGCGCGTTGGCGACCCGGGCATTTCGTTTGGCCTGATTGGGAAATTCCTGCATCAGGCCAACGCGCTGCATCGTCATCGGTTCGGCCCCCAGGCTGAACCGGTCCGGCCCATTGATCGGCAGGTTATCGACTCCCAATGCCAGCCTGGGGTCGGGCAGCGCCCCGGCTGGAATGGCGGCCTGCCGCGCAGCGTCGATGCGGGCCGCCTCGGCCTGCAACACCGGCGTTTCGAGGACGGCCAGCGCCAGCGCCTCGTCAAAATCAAGCGAATCGGCATTCGCCACACTGGCAAGGCTTGCCAGTCCGAGCAGCATTGCCATGCGGCCACGCGAAGACTGCCGCCAACGGGCAGCAGAGAAGGGAATAAACATGGTCCGGCTCCTTATGCGATAGTACCCATCGAGCATAGCTCGATGGCGCTGCGAATCCACATCACGCTCACACAGGCTAGCGGGATGAGGGGTTCTACAAAGGCATCAGGATTGGGCAGGCGGTCGCCAGGTGGCGGAAGGTTCGAAGGTAAAAGAGGCCCCGGCGATACGCGGGAAGTGGCAAGATGAGGTCGCCAAAACAGGCAAGGCTTCATGCAGGGCAATCGAGAAAAAGTGCCCGGCTGGGTGGCAGGGCTTGCCAGGCTTGCAACTGTGGCCACTGGAGCCCCCCATGTCTGCATCGTCGCAGCAATCGTGGGCGGCGGACATGTCAGCCGCATCCGTCATCGTCATCGTCATCGGCGCGACCGGGCAATGCGCCGCAGCCATGGCCGCGTGCGCGGCGCCCTGCAGCGGGATCGCCATGGCCAGCAGCACGAAGAAGAATAACCGGAGTCGATGCATCTTCTGACTCTAGCCGTTGCGGTTTCAAGATGCAACCGTGGCGGCGCTCAAAGGCATATTTCGTTCCGAATCGACTGCACGCAGACCACCACTTATTTGCAACTCAAGTGTGCGCCCCTATATTTGTATCGATCAATATATAGGATGTGCTTTTCCCATTTGCCGTCGCTGGAGATGCCTGAATGCATGACCAGACCCTAGAAACCGACGACTTTACTGCTGAACTGGATCGTGCCGTCGAGGCTCATATGGAATGGACACGCCGCCTCCTGCGGTGTGCCATGCTGCACACCCCGCCTGGTGACGATGTCCTGTCCCCGCTTGCTCATACGCTCTGCGACTTCTGGAACTGGTTTACATCGAAACAGGGCCTGCTCGCCGCGCTCGATGCCGAGGCAACGCAGCGCACCGAAGCCGTCCACACGGCGATGCATGATTCGATCCGGAGGCTCTGCGGGCGCCTGCTGTCCGGACAGGACTGGGACTCCACCGAACTGGAGCGCTTTGAACACACGCAGGCTGAACTGCTCAGCCTGCTGGCCCGGTTCAAGAATCTGTCGTTGTCCAGGCGCATTTTAACGACCCGTTGACCGGGCTGCCGTTGCGATACAGCATTGAAAGCGATTTCACCTTTTACCAAAACGATGCCCGGCGCAATCGTGGACTGCTGTATGTCGTGATGATCGACCTCGATAATTTCAAGCTCATCAATGACAGGCACGGCCACCCCGTGGGCGACATGGTGTTGCGTCATCTGGCCGACACTCTGAAAAGCAGCCTGCGCGGCAACGAGCCGCTGTACCGGTTTGGCGGCGAAGAATTCCTGTGGCTGCTGCCATGCAATGCGGTGGGTGAAGCCGAGCAATCCGCACGCCGCCTGATGGAAGCGGTCAACAAGGCGCCGTTCCGGCTGCCTGACGGCAAACTGCTCAAACTGACCCTCACCCTTGGACTGGCCCAAGCGGGCGACCATGAGGAACTGGCAAGCGCCATCAAGCGCTCAGACAGGGCCATGTACAAGGGGAAGAAAGCCGGGCGCGACCGTTACGTCCTGACCCGCATCTAAGTTCACAGAGATGCGGGTCAAGGCGCTCAGGGCGTCCGAGAGGATTTCCGGGATCGGGATAGGGGCGGTCAGGATACCTGACCGAGCCCCTCCCACACCACCCGGCATGCGGGTCCGCACCGGGCGGTTGGAGTAGTCGAGGTCATCGGGTTTGTGTTGCACCCGGCCCGATGCCCAAGGTTGCATGATGCCGATTCGGCGACGCCGGTTCCTCGCTGCCGTGGCTCGTCGGGCTTCACCCT
>JAWOJD010000039.1:0-23139 GCA_046484355.1 Thiobacillus sp. | reverse complement strand
TGTTCTGGCACCGTGCGTATTACGTCGGCAGCGTCGGCGGTGCCACGCTTGATACGGTTCGAGCTTATGTCGACGCGCAAGGGACAGAAGAACACCCGCGCAAGAAGCACCCAAAAATCAGACCGCCCGCTTGACCCGCCTGCTGGCTCGAAACTCGCCTAGCAGGGGGAATGCGCGGGCATTTGTTCAATACCTGAACCACCACGCGCCGGTTCTGGCGGCGGCTCTCAAAGCCGGGGTCGTTGCTCACCGGCTTGAGGTCGCCGTAGGAAATGGCCGACATGCGGTGCAACGGAATGTCGCCGACTTCATGCAGGTATCGCCGCACCGATTCGGCGCGTTCGAGCGCGATGCGGTTGTTCTGGCTGTTGAGGCTGGTGTTGTCGGAAAAGCCGATGATCTCGATAAACACATGCGGCAGCTTCGGACGGGTGCTGGCAATCAGCCTGTCGAGCGCCGCGCGGCCGGCGGGCGTCAGTTCGGGCGCCTCGTAGTTGTACAGCACCATGTCGTCATTCAGTTGCAGCGTGTCGACAATCTTGCCGCTGACAAGGCGGCTGTCGCGCGCGATCTTGATCGCATCGTCCGCTGTCGACTGCGCTTGGGCGATGCCGCCGGCCTGGGCGTCGACCTTGCCGGTCAGGGCCGACAGCGCCTGCTGCATGGACGCGGCCTGCGTGCGCAAAGCGTCGAGTTCGCGTTGAAGGGCCGCGCTCGCCGGGTCGCCCTGATTCAGGCGGCCGGCCAGCAAGGCCATGTCGGATTCCAGCTTGCCTAGGCGGGCTTCCAGGTTCTTTTGGGCGCCGGCCAGGCCGCCCAGCTGCTGGGTAACCGACTGGGCCTGGTCATCGAGGTTTTGCTGGGTGGCGCACCCCAGCAGGGAAAACGCGGAAACGACGAGGGCTAAAGCGGGTAAAAGACGCATGGCAGACTCCTCATGGTGCTGAAAACAAGACTAGATGATAGGCGACGCCTCGAATTACGCCCCCGCCAGCACGGGAAACAACCCCTTGATCCCGGCGGCAATGAACTCGATCGCAATCGCCATCAGGATCAGGCCCATGATGCGGGTCACAATATTGATCCCGGTGGAACCGATGCGGCTTTCGATCCAGGGCGACAGGCGCAGCACGGCCCACACCACCAGGCTGAGCATCGCGATGATCAGCGCAATGATCATGTAGTGGGCAATGCCGTGTGCCTTGTGCGCCGTCAGAATCACCGTGCTGATCGCCCCCGGGCCCGCCAGCAGCGGCATCGCCAGCGGCACGATCGCCACCGATTCCTTCTCGATCGACTCGTCGGCTTCCTTGTCCGTCTGCTTGATCAGGCTCGTCTTGGCATGCAGCATCGCAATCGCCATCAACAACACCAGAATGCCGCCGCCCACCCGAAACGAGTCGACCGTGATCCCGAAAAAATGCAGCAGATGTTCGCCGAGAAACAGCGCCACCAGCAGGATAATCGTCACCCCAATGGCCACCATGTCGATCGTCTTGCGGCGCTGGGTGCTGCTTTCGTCGGCAGTCATGCTGATGAACAGCGGGGCCACCCCGATCGGATTCAGGATCGCCAGCAGGCCGATAAAAATTTTGATGTATTCCGCGTAATCAAGCATCGAATTCAGACTTCCAATTTGTGAGCACGTTCAGGGTAACCAAAATCAACCGTCATGGATGACAATCGAAACGACCCCCTGCCCGATCCCGGGGTGACCTGCTCCAACTGCAAGGCCTGCTGCTGCCGGCTGGAAGTCATGCTCATTTCCGATACCGGCGTGCCCGATCATCTGATCGAGATCGACCGATGGGGCAGCCAGATCATGACGCGCCTGGACGATGGCTGGTGTGCGGCGCTGAACCGCACCACCCTAAAATGCACAATCTACGAGAACCGGCCCTGGGTGTGCCGTGAGTTTGAAATGGGCAAATACGAATGTGTTTCCGAGCGGGCAGCGAATCAGGTGATGACATGACAGCTTGAAGGGGCGGCGTTGTTTCCGTTTCTCAAAGTTTTCTGCTGACCCCGCGCCTCGGATGACAACCCGAAGCCGTTCTCGTTCACTGAAGCTGCTCACGCCTGCCAAACCCCGTACCCCGCTTCACGGAAATCAATCGCCAACTCCACCTCCAGGTCGCGCGCGTGCGCATACGACAGCGGGTTATAGAGCGCGTACAGATCAGGCAACAAACGCAGGCCGAATTCCCTGACAAAGCGATTCGACTGGATGCCGGCCTTGTGTTTGTCGAAGCGCACGTCGGGATCCAGCCCCGTCATCCCCACGTAAATGCATGGCTTGCCCGTGACGTAACCGGGGTTGGCTTTCTTGAAACGGCCTTCGTATAAAACGTCTTTCGACAGTTCGATCACATAGACGTGATAGTGGTCCCGGCGTCCCATTGATGCATTCAGAAGCGTGTCTTGATGGCGCAGATCAATGCGCCAAAGGTTGATTGGAAACCGGAGATTCGAGGAAATCAACGAAGAGAACCAAAGGTTCCGCCTTGAATTGAATTTAGGGGCGGCCCATCAAATTCAAGCCGCCTGCTCCAGTGTGAAATCAACTCGCACTTTGTCAAACGGGCACACGATTTTTCCGCTTTCGGTTTTTTCCAGCAGGCCAATTTTCAGCAGGGTATGCACATCCCGATGTACGGACTTGACATCGCGTTCCAGCCTGCGTGCGACTTCACGCAGACTCAATTCACCTGCGCCGCTCATGACTTCCAGTACGCCCCAGCGCTTGGGGCTGATTTCGGAGAACAGCAGCTCCGGGCTGGCGTAGCTGAAGGTGGCTTGCTGGGTGCGCCCGGATTTGGCTGCCTGGCGGATGCCTTTTGCGCCTGTTCTGAGCGCGGCCTTCCAATCCGGATTGATTTCAATGACAGCGGTTTTCATGGGACTCTCCTTTCAACTTCCGCCAGAAAATCATCCAGCAGTTGATCGATGGAAACAAAACGGTAGATGTGTTCTTTCCCATCCAGATGCTTGTGGTCGCCTTTTCCGCGTTCATTGTCGAAACCCACTACGCGCTCCCCATCAAGTACATAGACCAGGCGATATTTGAAGGCATGGTCGCAGGGTGGAACCGGGCAGGTCAGTTTCCATATTTTCATTTCAACCAGCCCGCCATTGGGCAGGCGCTGCCTGTGCTGTTTGAGCAGTTCTGCCTTCATGTTGGCATTCTTGACAACAATCCGGCGGGAGTCAAGCCCTAGACGCGCCGACCGACGCTTGCGGCTTGCGGGTTGTTCAACGTGTACATCACGTCATACCGGCACCGACCACATTGGCGGATAATGCCCGGCCCCGCCTATTCAATAGAATCCCCGTCGCATGCAAACAGAAGTCAAAACCAAGCCCCAGTACGCCATCGCGGCGTCGGTCCAATTGCCGGGGGTAAGCGACGTTGAATTCGAGGCGTCGCTCACCGAGCTGCGCGAACTGGCGAAGACGCTGGGGTTCACGGTGGTTCGCACGTTCACGCAAAAGCGGTCCGGCTTCGATTCGACGGCGTATCTGGGCGTGGGCAAGCGGCAGGAGATTCGCCATTTTGTAGGGGCTGAACCGGACGACGAGCCTGGAACCGGCCTTGTCTCGCCCGACCCGATTGATGTGATTTTCGTTGATCACGAGATTTCACCGTCGCAGGCACGCCATCTCGAAAACGAGGTCGGCTGCCAGGTGATGGATCGCACCATGGTCATTCTCGAGATTTTTCATCGCAACGCGCGCTCGCCTGCTGCGCGCGCGCAGGTGGAGATTGCGCGCCTGGGCTATCTGGCGCCGCGGCTGCGCGAGGCGGCCAAGCTGGCGGGGCCGCAGGGGCGGCAGCGCAGCGGCGTGGGCGGGCGCGGGGCAGGCGAATCCGGCACCGAGTTGGACAAGCGCAAGATCCGCGACCGCATCGCCGAACTGCAGCG
This sequence comes from Thiobacillus sp., assembly GCA_046484355.1. Taxonomy (GTDB): domain Bacteria; phylum Pseudomonadota; class Gammaproteobacteria; order Burkholderiales; family Thiobacillaceae; genus Thiobacillus. The sequence continues at coordinate 19,216 of JAWOJD010000039.1, read as the reverse complement.
GGAAATCACCGCGATGGATGCAGACCGCAAGACGCAGCGCGCCCGACGGCAGGCCCACCAGGGGCTCGCCAGCGTGGCGCTGGTGGGCTACACCAATGCGGGCAAATCCACCCTGATGCGCGCGCTCACCGGCAGCGAAGTGCTGGTCGCCAACAAGCTGTTTGCCACGCTCGATACCACCGTGCGCACGCTTTTCCCCGAAAGCGTCCCGCGCGTGCTGGTCAGCGATACGGTGGGCTTCATCAAGAACCTGCCGCACGGGCTGGTCGCGTCGTTCAAGTCGACGCTCGAAGAGGCACTGGATGCGTCGCTGCTGCTGCATGTCATCGACGCCAGCGACCCCGGCTTCGAGCGGCAGATCGAAGCCACCGAACACGTGCTGAACGAGATCGAGGCGCAGGATGTGCCGCGCCTGCGCATTTTCAACAAGATCGACCACGTCGGTGACGTTGCGGCGCAAGCCGAACGCGAAGCCGCCCTGCGCGCCGACTACCCCGGTTGCGTTGTCATGAGCGCGCGCCGCCCCAATGACGTCGCCAGGCTGCACCAGGCGATCCTTGCGTTTTTTCAGAAGGACCTGGTCGAGGCCGAGCTGTTTCTGCCGTGGTCGGCCCAGCAGCTGCGCGGGGAAATCTTCGCGCGCTGTGCCGTGCTGGAGGAACATGCCGACGAAGCAGGCGCGCGCTTCCGCGTCCGCGGCGAGCAGGGGGCGCTGGATAGCCTGCGTGAACAGTTGGGGCAGGGGTGATGAAGGCAAGCCACGCGTAGCCCCCGGTCGCAAGGGCGGGGTGCTACAGGGCAAATTGGGTCGGCGTCGTTATCCGTTCCGCCAGGCTCGTGCTGATCTTTCAGGTTGTTGGTTGTTTAGCGCGTGAACTCGGTATCGGCCAATCGTCGCTTGGCCAACTCCAGTTCGGTAGCAAGCTTGCGCAGTTGGGCGCGGTCTTGCTCCCTGGCGTTTTTCAGGCGCGCCATACGTTGCGCGGCCACCAGTCTGGTGTGTAGCGCCTTTGAACTGATGGCGCTGGACACATAGCCATCCGCGCCGCTCTCGTAGGCACTGATCGACTGGTTCACGTTGTGGTGGTCGTCCATCAACAGAATATAGATGCTGCGACCTTCATCGGCCTCGCGTAATGTCCGGCATAAGGCCAGGCTATCAAGCTGCTGCAAGTTGCAGTGCGCGATGATGACGTGGGGAATCACCTCCGGTACGAGCGCCAGCGCGGAATGGCCATCGCTGACAGGATAGACGCTATGGCCGCCACCTTCGGCCAGCTGCGCCATGGTCTTGCGGCGGGTAAATTCGTTGCTGTCAGCCACCACAATGCGTAGCGCCGATGGGTCTTTCACGCCCCTTTCGTCTTGATGGGGGGTGTTGCAAAAGGAAGGCAAGGGCTCGGTATGGATTTGCAGCAAGGTGCCCCAGTCATGCCATTCGGCAATCACCTCATCGATAAAATGGCCTGCCTCGTCAGCCGGGATGTCGAGTTTGGCCGCCTGAGTCGTCCACGCTTGTGCCAATTGCGGTCGCTGGGCGGCATGATAAAGCGCGAGATCGGCCAACCGATGTGCCAGGCGCAGCATCAACACCAGGCTGTTCAACCGCGAGTCCAGAGTGCCGCACGGATGATCCGGATCCTCATAAAGCGCCAGCGGCTGGGTGAAAACCCCGGGAATCCCCCATTCCGACATCATCGCGGCACCCAGTTCGATATGGTCGGTTTCCAGTTGGGCGCGTTCGAAAGCAGCGAGGTCTTGTTCGGGGTTGGCCTGATACGCGGTCAACACCGCGTTGTATTCCTCCGGATAAACGGTCGCCAGCGCCAGTTGGCCCACTTGCGCCAGCAGGCCGCAAATGAACAACTCGTCGGGAACACCCACGCGAACACGCGCGCCAAGCGCCTGCATGGCCAGCCCCATCAGCAGCGAATGCGACCAATACCTCGGGTAGTCGAACGAATCGCACGCGCCGTCGCGGTACTGGTCGAGCAGCGAAAATCCCAGTGCAAGCTGGCATACCGCCTTAACTCCCTGGCGGGCAACCGCCTCCTGTACTGAAACCACAGGGCGCGTGATTTGCGAAGCGCTGTTGGCCAGCTTGATCAGGCGGCCGGACAAAGCGGGATCGGATTGCACCACCAGCGCAATCTCGCCCAGCGCCACGTCCTCGCGTCTGGATAAGGCCAGCACGGCCAGGGCGACGCCTTTTGGGCTGGGAAGCTGTTCTTTGAATTGGAGTTGTTCGAGTTTCGTCATCAGCCAATTGGTATCCGTTAATCTCGTCGAAGGCTGTCGAAAGGGGCCTTGCAACTTCAGGTCCGCGTCAATCAATAGCCGTTAGGGATGCAGTCACGTGTTCGGGGGGGCTGGCGGTCTCCATTACCAGGCTTGCGAAATAATTTATCGGCAGTATTTCGACAAAATAAAGCCTGACAGAGGCCATTGCGTCGCGTTATTTCCCCTTTCAGGGTTTGCCTGGGCTTTGATCGAGGCAAGCCTGCCCCAAAACCAACGCACCAATTTGCAGCACACCCTCCGGTCCATGCACTGTGGATGCGCGCATCGCGTCCGCCGCACCCGCCTGAATCCAGCCAAACCATTGAAATGATTGCGTTGTGAGGGGCTGGCACAGTCCCTGCTGACAGTCGGGGACGAGGAGTGTCCATGTCAGTTGTGTCATCTGTCTGTTGTTATTGCGGGACCGGGTGCGGGGTGCTGATTGAAGCGGAAGCCGGAAAAATCACCGGCGTGCGCGGTGATCCTGCGCATCCGGCCAATCTGGGCAAGCTGTGCACCAAGGGCGCGACGCTGGCCTTGTCGGCGCAGGCGTCGGGCCGTGCGCTGTATCCCGAACTGCGAACCGGCAAGGTCTTGCCGCGCGAGCGGGTGAGTTGGGCGACGGCGCTGGATCATGCAACCGAGCGCTTTGCCGCGATCATTCGCGAGCATGGGCCGGATGCGGTGGGTTTTTATATTTCCGGCCAGTTGCTGACCGAGGATTACTACGTGTTCAACAAGCTTGCCAAGGGCTTGATCGGCACCAATAACGTCGACACCAATTCGCGCCTGTGCATGTCGAGCGCGGTGGCGGGCTACAAGGCCACGCTCGGTGCGGATTCGCCGCCCGGTTGCTATGACGACATCGACCATGCGGGCACGTTGTTCATTGCCGGATCGAACACCGCGTTTGCGCATCCGATCCTGTTTCGCCGCATCGAGGCCGCGCGCCGTGCCAATCCCAAGCAGAAACTAATCGTGGTCGATCCGCGCCGCACCGATACCGCAACGGAGGCCGATCTGCACCTGGCGATCTTGCCTGGCACGGATGTGGCGCTGTATCACGCCATGCTGAACGTGATGCTGTGGGAAGAACGAATCGACCGCGATTACATCGCCACCCACACCGACGGCTGGGAAGCGCTGCGCGAGACCGTGCGTGAATACACGCCGGAAAAGGTGGCGACGGTCTGCGGCGTGGCGGCGGCCGATATCGTCCAGGCCGCGCGGTGGTTTGCGGTGGGGCCGACGCTGTCGCTGTATTGCCAGGGCCTGAATCAGTCGACCTGTGGCGTCGACAAGAATGCGACGCTGATCAACCTGCATCTGGCCACCGGCCAGATCGGCAAGCCTGGCGCGGCGCCGCTGTCGCTCACCGGCCAGCCCAACGCGATGGGCGGACGCGAAGTGGGCGGCATGGCGCATCTGCTGTCGGCGCATCGCGACATGAGTAACCCCGACCACCGCGCCGAAGTCGCCAGGCTGTGGGGCGTGGAGGCCGTGCCCGAAAATCCCGGCAAGACGGCGCTGGAAATGTTCGACGCGGTGCGTAAGGGCGAAATCAAGGCGCTTTGGATCGCCTGTACCAACCCGGCGCAATCGCTGCCCAACCAGAAGCTGGTGCAGGAAGCCCTGCGGGCCGCCGAGTTCGTGGTGGTGCAGGAAGCGTTTGTCGATACTGAAACGGTGGCGTTCGCCGACCTGCTGCTGCCTGCCGCCACCTGGGGCGAGAGCGACGGCACGGTCACCAATTCCGAGCGGCGCATTTCACTGATGCGCGCGGCGGTGCCGCCGCCGGGCGAGGCGCGACCTGACTGCGGGACGGTGGTCGAGTTTGCGTGGAAGCTGGGCGACCAGCTGGGGCGCGATGGCAAACGGCTGTTTCCCTACACCTGCCCCGAGGACGTGTTCAACGAACATCGCGAATCCACCCGGGGCCGCGATCTCGACATCACCGGCCTGAGCTACGCCCTGCTCGAAGCCGGGCCACAGCAATGGCCCATGCCGGAAGGCGCGGCCACGGGCAAGGCTCGCCTGTATGAAGATGGCGTGTTTCCGACGCCCGATGGCCGCGCGCATTTCTACACCGCGCCGTATCGACCAACTGCCGAACCGATCAACGCACAGTTTCCACTGCACCTGAATACCGGCCGCCTGCGCGATCAGTGGCACGGCATGAGCCGCACCGGGCTGGTGTCGCGGCTGTATGCCCACGTCGAAGAGCCGCTGCTGACGATGAACCACCAGGACATGGAACGCCGCAAGCTGCACGATGGCGATCTGGTGCGGGTCAAAAGCCGTCGCGGCAGCCTCGTCGTCAAGGTGCAGGCCAGCGAGGAATTGCGCGGCGGCCAGGTGTTCCTCCCCATGCACTGGGGCGGCCGCTTCATGGCCGGAATGGGCGTCAATGCGTTGACGCTCGACGCTGTCGATCCGGTGTCCAGGCAGCCCGAACTCAAGCACGCCGCGGTGCAAGTAGAAAAAGTCACGCTGCCCTATCGTCGAACGATCATGCGGCGGGGCGAAGGCGCCAACTTGCTGCGCCTTGCCCAGTCGTTTATCAAACGCTTCGATTTTGCGACCGCCAGCCTCACCGGGCGCAACAACAGCGTGCTGGTGTTCGAGACCGCGAGCGAAGGCCCGCTGCCCGAATCGCTGGTGCAGGAAATGGACGCGGCGTTCGGGCTGGACGATCCGCTCCTGACCATGAACTACCAGGACGCGCGCCGAGGCATCTGGAAGAAGGCGCGGGTGGAAGACGGCGTGATCACCGGCGCCCGGCTCTCCGGCGAAACCGCTGCGCGTGACTGGCTCAAGAGCCTGATTGCCGAAGGCGCGCCGGCGATGGAAGTGCGCAACTGGCTGCTGGCGCCGGTCGAGCAAGCGCCGGAAGGGCAGGCGGGCCGGGGCCGCATCGTGTGCAACTGCCTCAACGTGGCCGAGCCGGACATCGTTGCGGCGATTGCCGGCGGCGCCGATCTCGCGGCCTTGCAGGCCACCCTGAAATGCGGCACCGAATGCGGCTCCTGCGTGCCGGAACTGAAGCGGCTGATCGCGGGGAGCAGGGCGGCGGCATGATGTTTAGAACTTTTTTTATCCGCGAAGGACGCGAAGAAGCGCGAAGGGAAAGCAGTCTTGATTCGGACGATGCGATGAATTGGCTTATTGGGCTTTCTTCGCGTCCCTTCGTGTCCTTCGCTGAAAAAACCCTATGAATTACGCAACCTGGATCAGGCAGATCGAAGCCGGCGAAGGCATGGGCTTTGTCGACGCGCGGGAACTGGGCGCGGCCCTGCTCGATGGCGGGGTGCCGGAACTGGAGACGGCGGCCTTCATGCTCGCCTTCAATCAACATGATCCGGGCCTGGATGCATGGCTGGGGCTGCATGCCGCCCTGGCCGAGCGCATGCGCGGTTTTGTGGCGCCTGGCGGACCTTTTCGCACGGTGGTGCTGCCCACCTACCATGGGGTGCGCGCGCACCCGCATCTCACGCCGCTGCTGGCCTTGCTGCTGCGCAGCTTTGGCGTGCCGGTGCTGATTCATGGCGTGCTCGAAGGCGGCGGCGGGACAGCGGCTGCCTATGTGCTGCGCGAGCTCGGGATCATGCCGAGCGCCAACGCCGGTCAGGTCAACGACGCCTTGGGCGATGCGGGGCTGGCTTTTGCACCGGTGGCGCTGCTCAGCCCCGGGCTGGCAGCCTTGCTGGCGCTGCGGGCGCGGCTGGGCGTCGATGGTTGGGTCACGCGGCTGGCGGTGCTGTCGGATCCGCTGGGCGAGCATTCGGTGCGGGTCACGCCTGTGAATTCGGGCGCGGAAATGGCGATGACCCGCGAGGTGTTGGAAGCCCTCGGTGGGCACGCCCTGCTGCTGCAGGGCTGCGAAGGCGAGGCATTCGCCGACCCGTGCCAGCGGCCGGATATCGATATGGTGGCGAACGGGCATGCGCAGCGGGTGGTCAAGGCGCAACCGGGCGTGTCGGAATCGACGAATCTGCCGGCGCTGAATGCGCGTGCTACCAGCGCGTGGATCAACCAGGTCCTGCACGGTCAGGTGTCGTTGCCCCTGCCGCTCCGCAACCAGCTGGCCGTGTGCCTGTACGCCGCCGGCTATACCGACGACCTCAACCAGGCGCGCGCGATTACCGCGATCAACGGCTTCGGCCGGGTCGCCGCGTAATTTTCGGTGCATGCGGTGCCGGCGGGCACCGCGATGGTGCGTCTTGCGCCGGGCCGGGCCAGGCCTGAAATGAAAATCCCTTTCAATACATCGACATGATGCCGTCATGCTGGGTTGGTATGGAGGTTGCTTTTAATGGGTCCGAAGGGTGGAACACCACCCGCAGCGATCGCAGGCCGAATGCCGCCACGTCATTCGGTTATCAAGTTCAAGTCTAAAAGTCTGGAGTAGCGGGATGGATATGAGTGCGCCAATGGACAAGGGTCCCAAGATGAAGCTGGTGATGGTGGGCAACGGCATGGCCGGTGTGCGCACGCTGGAAGAACTGCTGAAGCTGGCGCCAGACATGTATGACATCACCGTGTTCGGTGCCGAGCCGCATCCCAACTACAACCGCATCCTGCTGTCGCCGGTGCTGGCGGGCGAGCAGACGGTGGACGATATCGTGCTGAACCCGCTCGACTGGTACAGCGAAAACAACATCCATCTGCATGTCGGCAAAAAGGTGGTGAAGATCGACCGCAAGGCGCGCGTGGTCGAAGCCGATGACGGCACGAGCGCCGAATACGACCGCCTGTTGCTGGCCACCGGTTCCAATCCCTTCATCCTGCCGGTACCGGGCGCCGACCTCGAAGGCGTGATCAGCTTCCGCGACATTGCCGACGTCGATGCGATGATTCACGCCTCCAGCAAATACCGGCACGCAGTCGTCATCGGCGGCGGCCTGCTCGGGCTGGAAGCGGCCAATGGCCTGATGAAACGCGGCATGGACGTAAGCGTGGTGCACCTCGCGCCATGGCTGATGGAGCGCCAGCTCGACGAGCCTGCCGCGCGCCTGCTGCAAAAGAGCCTGGAAGCCAAGGGCATGAAGTTTCTGCTGCAGAAGCAGACCGCCGAACTGGTGCAGGGCGAGTCCGGACGGGTGTCCGCGATCAAGTTCAAGGATGGCGATGCGGTGCCTGCCGATCTGGTGGTGATGGCCGTCGGCATCCGACCGAACACCGAGCTTGCCGAGTCGGCCGGGCTGCACTGCAACCGCGGCATCGTCGTCAACGACACGATGCAGACCTTCGATCCGCGCATCTATTCGATCGGCGAGTGCGCGGCGCACCGGGGTATTGCCTACGGCCTGGTCGCGCCGCTGTTCGAGCAGGCCAAAGTGTGCGCCAACCATCTGGCGCATTACGGCATCGGCCGCTACGAAGGCTCGGTGACGTCGACCAAGCTCAAGGTCACCGGCATTGATCTGTTTTCCGCGGGTGACTTCACCGGCGGCGAAGGCACCGAGTCCATCCTGTATTCCGATCCCATCGGCGGCGTCTACAAAAAGCTCGTCATCAAGGACAACAAGCTGGTCGGCGGCGTGATGTATGGCGATACCGTCGACGGCGCGTGGTATTTCTCGTTGCTGCGCGACGGCAAGAACGTCAACGAATTGCGCGACCATCTGATGTTCGGCCAGGACCATTGCGGCAACCTCGGTCACAGCGGCATCAACAAGGCTGCCAGCATGACCGACGACATGGAAGTGTGCGGCTGCAACGGCGTGTGCAAGGGCGATATCGTCAAGGCGATTCGCGAGAAGGGCCTGTTCACGCTCGAAGACGTGCGCAAGCACACCAAGGCGTCGAGTTCGTGCGGCTCATGTACCGGTCTGGTCGAGCAGATTCTGGCGGTGACCGCGGGCGGCGATTATTCCGCCACGCCCAAGACCAAGTCGATGTGCGGCTGTACCGATCACACCCATGAAGAGGCGCGCGCGGCGATCAAGCAGAACAAGCTGCTGTCGATTCCGCAGGTGATGGAATTCATGGAATGGCGCACCCCCAACGGTTGCGCCAGCTGCCGCCCGGCGTTGAACTATTACCTGCTCTCCACTTGGCCCGGCGAAGCCGAGGACGATCCGCAGTCGCGTTTCATCAACGAGCGCGCCCACGCCAACATCCAGAAGGACGGCACCTACTCGGTGATCCCGCGGATGTGGGGCGGCAATACCACGCCGTCCGAATTGCGGCGCATCGCCACCGTGGCCGAGAAATACAACATCCCGACCGTGCACGTCACCGGTGGCCAGCGCATCGACCTGCTCGGGGTGAAGAAGGAAGACCTGCCGAAAGTGTGGGCCGATCTCGATATGCCGTCCGGCCATGCCTACGGTAAGGCGCTGCGCACGGTGAAAACCTGCGTCGGTTCGGAGTGGTGTCGTTTCGGCACCCAGAATTCCACGCAGATGGGGATCGACCTCGAGAAAGCCTTCTTCAAGATGTGGGCGCCGCACAAGGTCAAGCTCGCGGTGTCGGGCTGCCCGCGCAACTGCGCCGAAGTCGCGATCAAGGATGTCGGCATCATCGGAGTCGATTCCGGCTGGGAAATCTATGTCGGCGGCAACGGCGGCATCAAGACCGAAGTCGCGCAGTTCCTGGTCAAGGTGAAAACCGATACCGAGGTGATGGAGTACTCGGGCGCTTTTCTGCAGCTGTATCGCGAGGAGGCACGCTATCTCGACCGCACCGTGCACTACATCGAGCGTGTCGGCCTCGACTACGTAAAAAAGAAAATCCTCGACGACGCCGAAGGCCGTCGCGCGCTTTACGAGCGGCTGATGTTTGCGCTGTCGGTCGAACGCGATCCGTGGGTCGAGCGCACTAAGGAAGGCAAGCTCAAGCACGAGTTCGAAGCGCTGGCTGTGTAAATCAAGCCGACGGCGCGGGGGCTGCCGCCGCCCGCGCCAATCAGACTGTTTTAGAGGACGAAACAATGAGTAGCTGGTTGAAAGTATGCAGTCTTGAAGAGATCCCCCCGCTCGGCGCGCGCGTGGTGCGTCATGGCGACATCGACATCGCCGTGTTTCGCACAGCCGACGACGAGGTGTTTGCGGTGAAGGATCGTTGCCCGCACAAGGGTGGACCGCTGTCGCAAGGCATCGTGCATGGCAAGAACGTGACCTGTCCGCTGCACGGCTGGAATCTGGAGCTGGCCACCGGCTGCGCGACCGCGCCCGATGAAGGCTGCGCGCACAAATACGAAACCCGGCTGGAGTCAGGTGTGGTGCATCTAAATCTGGCTTGAGCCTGTAAGCGCGTTCGCGTCCGCGTTCGCAAGTCGGCCGCTGGCAACTTGCCAGTTGTCACTGTGGCGCCCACTGGGCTGAATCCGCAGTCAATCGGAAGCTCAACGAGCTGAGCGCACCGCGCCGGTGCCGGACAACGCGCAGGCGCCCCAACGCAGGTCATCGCCGTGCCTCAGTCATGGGCGAATTTTCATTAACCAATTGAATTTAAAAGATCTTTGCGAGTTGGCACAAATGGTGCAGCGTACAGAGTGCGCGCTCCGTACCCTGATACGGAGGTGCCGAACGGAGGCTGGCATGAAGATCAATTGCGGACACTATCCGCTGATGGGCGGGTTCGACGAACTGCTTGAAGCGCCCGGCAAACCGCGAGCCGGCGCAAGCGGTCTGTGCGACTTTTTTGCCGGACTGAGCGGGGGCGAGCTCGACGCCCATCTCCGCGCGGTGGATGCTTCGATCATGGCGGCGGGCATTACGTTCACCGTGTATTCGGAAGCCGGTAACATCGATCGCGCGTGGCCATTCGATGTGGTGCCGCGCATCATCCAGAAGGCCGAATGGGACCGCATCGAGGACGGGCTGAAGCAGCGCCTCAAGGCGCTCAACCTGTTCATCGACGATATCTACCATGACCAGAACATCATCAAGGATGGGGTGTTCCCCGGCGAGGTGCTGGCCGACTCGAAAAATTTCCGGGCGGCCTGCGTCGGCGCGAATCCGCCGTTCGGGGTGTGGGCGCACATCTGCGGCACCGATCTGGTGCGCGATGGCGATGGGACGTTCTATGTGCTGGAGGACAATCTGCGCGTGCCGTCGGGCGTGTCCTACATGCTGGAAAACCGCCAGCTGATGAAGCGCCTGTTCCCCGAGCTATTTTCCCGCTACGACGTGCTCCCGATCGACGACTACACCACGCAGCTTTACGACATGCTTGCCGCGCTTTCACCGCGCCATGGCGAGCGTCCCGAAATCGCGGTGCTCACACCCGGCATCTACAACTCGGCGTATTTCGAGCACTCGTATCTGGCGCAGCAGATGGGCGCGCATCTGGTCGAGGGGTCCGACCTGGTGGTGCTGGAGGACGACTGCGTCTACATGAAAACCATCAGCGGCCTGACCCGGCTCGACGTCATCTACCGTCGGGTCGATGACGATTACATCGATCCCGACGTGTTCCGTCCGGACTCCACGTTGGGGGTGCGGGGGCTGATGCGCGCCTGGAAAAAGGGCCATGTCGGCATCGCCAATGCACCCGGCGCCGGCGTGGCCGACGATAAAGTCGTGTATGCCTATGTGCCCGAGATGATCCGCTACTACCTGAACGAAGCGGCGATCCTGCCCAATGTGCCGAGCTATCTGTGCATGAAGGACGCTGACTGCGAATATGTGCTGGCGAATCTCGACAAGCTGGTGGTGAAGCCCGCCAACGAGTCGGGCGGTTACGGCATGCTGGTGGGACCCAAGTCGACAACGGAAGAACAGACGATCTTTGCCGGGCTGATTCGCGATAATCCGCGCAACTACATGGCGCAGCCCACGCTGTCGCTGTCTACCGTGCCGACGCTGTGCGAGGACGCGATCGAGCCGCGCCATGTCGACCTGCGGCCGTTTGTCCTGCAGTCCCGGGAAACCTATGTCACTCGGGGCGGGCTGACACGGGTGGCGATGCGGCGCGGGTCGCTGGTGGTGAACTCTTCCCAGGGGGGCGGCAGTAAGGATACGTGGGTCGTGCAGGGGGTGAGGCCATGCTAGCCCGGGTGGCCGAAAGCCTCTACTGGATGGCGCGTTACCTTGAGCGCGCTGAAGACACGGCGCGCCTGATCAACGCCACCACCATGATGCTGATGGACATGCCGCACGGCGCCAGCTTCGGCTGGGAGGATTTGCTGAAAGTGGTGGGCCTGGATGAGGAATTTCACGAGCTGTACGACGAGGCGAGCGAGACGGCGGTGATGAGCTTCCTCATCCAGGATGCGCGCAACCCTTCGTCGATCTTTGCCTGCGTGCGCCTCGCGCGCGAAAACACCCGCACGTTTCGCGAGGTGTTGCCGCGCGAGTCGTGGGAGTGGGTCAACGAGCTGTATCTGTACACCAGCACGCATCTGGTCAGCGCGCTCGACCGCCGCAAGCGCTTCGACGTGCTCACCGAAATCATCCGCCGCCGTCAGGCGGTGGTCGGCCTGCTCGCCGGCACGATGAGCCGCGACGAAGGATTCCAGTTCATGCGGCTGGGCCGTAATGTCGAGCGCGCCGACATGACGACGCGGGTGCTCGACGTCAGCTATGCGATTAATCTGCCCTACCTCAACAGCCAGCATTACGACCTGATCTGGGTGAGCGTGCTGCACGGCTTGTCGGCGCACCAGATGTACCGGCGACATGTAGGCGTGCATGCGATTGGCCACAAGGTGCTGGCGTATTTGCTGAACGATCTTCAGTTTCCCCGCTCGGTGCGGCATTGCCTGAACGAGATCCAGTCCGCATTGGGCGAACTGCCCGGCAACGAGCCGATGCGGCGCCTGCACGGACTGATCGATTGTCTCGACCAGGCATCTTTTTCCGGCCTTGCCGAATCCGGGCTGCATGAATTTTGCGACACGCTGCAGGCCGGAATTGCATCCCTGAACAGCGACATTTCCCAGACCTATTTCCGCGTCGCGCCGACTCCGGCACTGACGCAAACCCTGTTTGACTGACCCGACCATGACCCCCTCCCTCGGTTTTCCCCGCGCCGGCGACAAAAAGAATTCGCCGGAATTCGAAGACTACCTTGGCCGCCTGCTGGAAGAGCGCGACCGCATCGGGCTCACCGACTGCATCCACCAGATCGACGCCCTGATGATTACCGTCGAGCCCGGACATTCGCTCGCCTACGTTGCCGAGTTGTGCGTGATGACGCCGTACCATTACCTCGTCACGCTCGAATCCGAAACGCATTTCACCCATGTCCTGCGGATCGACCTGACCGCGCCGGACGTTCTGGTGCGAGAAGTGAAGGACGCCAACATACGCGGCATTTTTCGCAGCCTCAACGAGGTCTATCCGATCGGTGCCTCCCGGCCGAATTCGCGTTACATGGGCGAAGTGCTGAGCGTGACCGATGCGCATGCCGTGGTCGAGATGCAAAAGGCGCGCGACATCCGGTTTTTCAATCAGGATCAGGTGCGCAAGCTGGAGCTGCCGGGCAACATGGCCGTGGTCAAGCCCAGTCCCTACACGCACAACATCGTTGCGTACTGGGAACGTCCCGAATCCGACATCCGCGTGTATGCGCTCGGGATCAGCGTGATTCGCGACGACATGCAGGCCGCCTACGAGGGGGCCAAGGCCACGCAGAAAAAGCTCGGCATCGATACCCTGCTGCTGCCGATCGACCACCTTGCCACCCGCATCTACAGCCAGAACCGCGAAGCCGCGATCCTCGAATACCTGACCCTGTCGAGTTACTACTACTGGGGTTCATACGACATCGCCGAGCAGAACTCGTCGACCAACGTCACCAAGAGCGTGCATGTCGACAATGAACTCGAATGCCCGGCCAAGGTGTTTACGGCGGCCAACCATCCGTATTTCATGAACCACCTGCTGACCGAATCGCCCACTGAAGCATTCGTGCGCAACTTTGGCCCGCGCCTGCATCACATCGCCGTGGCGGTGAAGGACGGCGAAACTGCTGCGCAGGCGAACATCGACTATGTCGTTGCGTCGTTGCGCGGCTGCGGACAAAACTTCCTGCTCGATGTCATCGGTTCAAAAGAAGAAGGGCTTAAGCAGATCTTCTCCAGTGCGTCGGAATACTCCTCGCTCATCATTGAGTATGTCCAGCGGTTTGGCGGGTTCCAGGGGTTTTTTACCAAGGACAACGTCGCCGAACTCACCCACGCTGCCGGTGTGGAGGAAAGTCTGAGGGCGCTGCAGGAAGCCGCAACGTCTTGAGGGATTGAAAGACCGCAGTCTCTTGTTGATCAATGCATCCGTCACTGTTGGCAAAGCGTTATCGTGAAAATTGGAGAAAAGCCTGGGCCCTGCAGTTGTCGGCGAAACCCGATCGGCATCGGTCATGGGTTCACGCAACACGGGCGCAATTGATGGAGGACGTCGCTTACGAGTAAGCGGCGGAGGCCGGAATACGCTGTTTCACCTGTGTCATTTCACATGGCCAGCTTTCGGTAGAGCGTGCGCTCACTGATCCCCAGTTGGTCGGCCAGCGACTTACGGTCGCCATCATGGTGCGCAAGCGCCCATTGCAGATACCGCAGCTCCGCCGTTTCCAGCGGCACGATGGTATTCACGTCGGGCATGCCTGCGGCCTGGCTGGCCAGTTCAGGCGTCAGATGCTCCACCAGCAGCGTATCGCCGTCGGCCATCAGCACGGCGCGTTCGATGATGTTGCGCAGTTCACGGATGTTGCCGGGAAAATCATATGTCTGAAGCCGCGTGCGCACAGCGTCGCTCACGGTGTGGCTGCGCCCCGGCGCCAGCCGGTTCAACAGGGTGTCGGTCAGCAGCGCGATGTCCCCGCGCCGCTCGCGCAATGCAGGCAGCCGGGCAAAAAAGTCATCGTGCCGCCGCCGGGTGACGTCGATGCCGCCGAGGCGCGCATGGGCGAAGGCTACGAATGCACCGACTGGTATTTCTGCAAGAAGTCGCTGTAAATCGGATCGTCAGTTAAATTACGCTTTATGCCCGCCCCTGCCGGGCGGGCACATTTCTGGCTTTTCCGAGGAGATCATCATGTACAACCCCGTCACCATACCTTTTGGCAGCAAGATGCTGTTCAACGCTATCAAGCTCAAACCCGGCGTGTCCGCCAGCGATATCGAGCTCGCGCTCGGCGAGATGTGCCATGTCGTGAAGTAAACCTACGGCAACGAATCCGGCGGCTTTATCGCCGGCCAGGTTTTCTCGTATGCCGGCTTCATCAGTCAGGAAGGCTCCGTCAACTCGGTGAAAGAGCCCGACTACGATGTCGCCATCGTCACCTATTGGACCTCGTTCGAACAGCATGAGAAGTCGCATGCGGACAAGACCTTCAACGATAAATTCAGCGCCCTGGCCGAGATGTGTAGCGACACCTTCGAGCTAGTTTCGACATGCTCTGGCAAGGCGTACCCGGCGAATAAAACCACATGACCCTGCCAGTCCTCTTCAGCCGGCTGGGTAACTACGCGCCATGGCCGAGCGGTGCTGCGGTTGGCTGCCTGACGCCAGGTGAACGCGGCCCGTGGCAGTTGTGCATGACGCAGGGTTTGACGGATTGACCACAGTGGAATTCACTTGCTTCGATAATATTCAGGCAAGCTCTTGATTCCATTGAGGTCACCTGGAAACCGACCGGCTGGCGGTCCTGATGCCGCGCATGATTGATACTTTCCAAACAACACTCACCCGACTGCCAAGGCCACCATCATGGCTGAACAAACCCCACGCCTGAAGAATTTTCCAATCTCCTGGTTCTCCTTCATCATGGGGCTGGCCGGGTTCACCATCGCATGGGCCAAGGCCGAGTCGCTTTTCAGTTTGGGCGTCGGCATCAGCCCTGGCTGCTTGGGTTGACCATCGTGCTGGCAGAATTGCTGGCTGCGATCTATCTCGCGAAACTGGCCAGGTACCCCGGCGAGGTGGCCGGAGAGGCCCGGCATCCCGTGAAGCTGGCTTTCGTGCCGACCGTTTCGATCTCGCTGATCCTGCTGTCCATTGCCACCTTGCATCCCGCGCCGCATGCCTCATTCTGGCTGTGGAGCATCGGCACGGTGCTGCACCTGGCGTTGACCTTGTACGTCCTGTCATCCTGGATGCACCACGACAAATATGAAATCCAGCATCTCAATCCGGCCTGGTTCATTCCGGTGGTGGGCAATATCCTGGTGCCGATCGCGGGCATCCACCATGCTCCTTTTGAAATTTCCCGGTTCTTCTTTTCAGCCGGGCTGTTTTTCTGGCCGGTGTTGACCGCCATCCTGTTCAACCGGCTGATTTTTCACACCAGCATGCCGGCGCGGTTGATGCCCACGCTGTTCATTTTTATCGCACCGCCGGCGGTGGGGTTTGTTTCCTACATCAATCTGGTCGGCGGCATCGATGCCTTCGCCATGGTGATGTATAGCGTGGCGCTGTTTTTCACCCTGCTGCTTGCCACGCAAATCGCCTACTTCACCAAGCTCGCGTTTTTCCTGTCCTGGTGGGCGTATTCGTTCCCGATTGCGGCCATCACCATCGCCACGATGGCGATGGCCGAGCATACCGGCGTCGCGTTCTTTTTCACGCTGGCGATTGTCCTGCTGGCGATCCTGACCCTGGTCATCGCGGGTCTGCTGGCCCGTACCCTGCTGGCAGTTTTTCGGTGTGAAATCTGTGTGGAAGGTCACTGACCCTGTCTGGAACTGCAGCCTGGTCTGTGCTGCAGTCGGCGAACCCGTGTCGCCGAGCGGACTAGCAGGCGCGGGTCAGCGCCCTTCGGGCAGCACGATGTTGACTTCCAGCACTTCGTAATTGCCCTGTTTCTCGAGCCCGACCTTGATGTCGTCGGGGTTGACCGGGAAATATTTGGAAATCACCGCGACCAGGTCTTTTTGCAGTTCGGGCAGGAAGTCGGGGCCGGACGCGCTGGCGCGTTCGTGCGCGATGATGAGTTGCAGACGCTCTTTTGCAACCGATGCAGTGGCTTTCTTTTCGCCAAATATGAGGGAGAGCCAGGACATATTACTTGCCTCCGAATAGACGCTTGATCAGGCCGGGTTTGTCGTAATCGACGAAGCGCATGGGGTGTTCTTCGCCGAGAAAACGGCCAATTGCATCCTGATAGGCGTCGGCTACCGGGCTGCCCTTTTGATGGATCGCCGGGATGCCCTGGTTGGACGCGTGCAGCACGGCTTCGGATTCGGGGATGACACCCAGCAGCGGAATCCGCAGCAGTTCCTGAATGTCGGTGTAGGTCAGCATTTCGCCTTCGTGCGCGCGTTTGGGAGAATAGCGGGTGACCAGCAAATGCTCCTTGACCGGATCGCGGCCTTCGATGGCGCGGCGGCTCTTGGACTGCAGGATACCGAGGATGCGGTCGGAGTCGCGCACGGACGAGACTTCGGGGTTGGTGACGACGATGGCTTCGTCGGCGAAGGTGAGCGCCATCACCGCACCGTGTTCGATGCCGGCGGGCGAGTCGCAGACGACGTAGTCGAATCCCTGGTGGGACAGTTCCTTCAGCACGTTTTCCACGCCTTCCTCGGTGAGGGCGTCCTTGTCGCGCGTCTGCGAGGCGGGCAGCACGAACAGGTTGTCGCAGTTCTTGTCCTTGATCAGGGCCTGGTGCAGGTTGGCGTCGCCCTGGATGACGTTGACGAAGTCATACACCACGCGGCGTTCGCAGCCCATGATGAGGTCGAGGTTGCGCAGGCCGACGTCGAAGTCGATGACGGCCGTTTTGAAGCCGCGCAATGCCAGGCCGGTGGCGATCGAGGCGCTGGTGGTGGTCTTGCCGACGCCGCCTTTGCCGGAGGTGACAGTGATGATGGTGGCCACAGAGCTTCCTTTTTGCTGGGGTTAGAGAGGTTCGATGACGATCTGGCTGGTTTCGGCCAGCCGGATCTGGACCGGCTTGCGGGCCAGCGTGGCATCGGGTTCGGATTCAAAGGTGCGGTAGACGCCGGCGATCGACACGAGTTCGGCCTGGAGCCGGGTGGTGAAAATGCGTGCCGAGGTGTCGCCGCGCGCGCCTGCCAGCGCCCGGCCCATGAGCGGCGCATAGACATGGATGCTGCCGTCGGCGATGACTTCCGCGCCGGGGTTCACGGCCGCGAGCACCACGATGTCGCCGCCCGCCGCGTAGACCCGCTGGCCCGAACGCAGGGGCTTGTCGATGATGCGGGTGGGTGCGGGAGACGCCGTGACGGAGGGCGTTTCAACCACCGGTTCGGGCAGCGGCTCGGATGCGGGTTCCGGTTCAGCCTGGATGGGGACCAGTGCGGGAGCGGCGTCATTGAGCACCAGCAACCCGGCTTCGACGGCGGCTGAAGCCAGCGCGGGCGAGGCGTTCTGCACGGCAAACGGGTTCAGTCCCCGGCTTTTCAGCTCCTGCGCCAGCCAGGCCCAGTCGGGCGCTGCAGCATCGGCAGGCAGGCGGCCACATTCGAACACCGCCGCTTCGCCACCGAAGAAATCCGGCGTCGCGGCGAACAGTGTGGAGAGGTGCGTGTCCAGCGCCGCGTGTTCGGCACTGTTGAGAATGACTTGTATGCCGGTGATCCGCGTGGTCTTCAGCTCAAGCGCGGGCACAGGGCGGGGCTCACGTCGGCGCGGCATGGCAGTCAGGGCGGGTTGGGTTCACGGAACAGGCAATCGAGGGCAACGGCGAGAGTCTAGCTGCACCCGCATGACGGGGCAACCGCGCAGCTCATTCGGGCGAGACGAACCAACGCGCTTCCGAGGCTTCGAGGAAGTCCTGGGCGGACAGATAATGGCTGCCATCGCACGAAAAGTTGAGGCCCACCATGCCATTGATGAGGTTGAGCGAGCCGGCGCGCAGGTAAATTTGTTCGTCGGCGTAGCGCAGGGTGCGAAACCCCTGTAGCACGCCTGAAATGAGCTCTGGCCCGACCACGGCATCTGCCGGATAACCCGTCAGCGGGCACTCCAGGCAGGGGGTGGCGGTCAGCAGTTCTTCCACCGATAGCACGCGATAGCGGCAGGGATCGGTATACAGCCACAGCGTGGAACGACTGCTGGAGAAATGCAGCTTGGCGTGGAAAACGCCGTGGTGCCGCATCAGCCTTTCCACCTGGGCGAACACCGAATCCAGGTGTTCATCCATCACTGAATGCGTCCGGGATTGCTCGAACAGCCCGCCGCGAATCGACGGGTCCCCTCGATACTGCCTCCAGTGGTTTGCTGTGTTCGGTGGCATGACCACCACCCGTCAAAAGTCAGGCGTGTTGTGCGTAGCGCACCGGGGTGACGGATGCGGCCTCACGCGACTTTTTTTGCGGGGTGATCTCCTCCACCTTGCGCTGCCGTTCATAGAGGAAGGCCAGCACTTCCTGGCGGAAATGGTTGTAGCGGGCGTCGCCGGCCAGTTCGACCCGTTTGCGGGGCCGCTCCAGGTCGATTTCCAGAATCTCGCCGATGGTGGCAGCCGGACCGTTGGTCATCATGACGATGCGGTCGGACAGCAGCACCGCTTCGTCGACATCGTGGGTGATCATGATCACGGTGTTGCCGAGGTCGGCGTGGATTTCCATCAAGGAATCCTGCAGGTGGGCGCGGGTGAGCGCGTCGAGCGCCCCGAAGGGCTCGTCCATAAGCAGCACCTTGGGTTCCATCGCCAGCGCGCGGGCAATGCCGACGCGCTGCTTCATGCCGCCGGAAATTTCGTCGGGACGCTTGTCGAGCGCATGCTCCATGTGCACCAGCTGCAGGTTGTGGATGATCCACTCCTTCATCTCGGCCTTGCTCTTCTGGCCCTTGAACACCCGTTTCACCGCCAGTTCCACATTCTGGTAGGCGGTGAGCCAGGGCAGCAGCGAATGGTTCTGGAACACCACCGCGCGCTCGGGGCCGGGGGCGTTCACTTCGCGATCCTCGAGCAGCACGCCGCCCTCGGTGGCCTGGTGCAGGCCGGCAACGATGTTGAGCACCGTCGATTTGCCGCAGCCGGAGTGGCCGATCAGGCTGACGAACTCGCCCTGAGCGATGTT
>JAWOJD010000075.1:0-21369 GCA_046484355.1 Thiobacillus sp. | reverse complement strand
CACCGGTGGTCTGTTTTGCTGGCCACACCGACGTGGTGCCGACCGGGCCGCTGGACCAGTGGGTTTCCGATCCGTTCGAGCCGACGGTTCGCGATGGTCAGTTGTATGCGCGCGGCGCCGCCGACATGAAAACTTCGGACGCGGCCTTTGTCACCGCCACCGAACGCTTTCTCGCCGGGCATCCCGACCATTCGGGTTCGATTGCCTTCCTGCTGACATCGGACGAGGAGGGCCCCGCCACCGACGGCACGGTGCGGGTGGTCGAGGCGTTAAAGGCGCGGGGCGAACCGCTCGATTACTGCATCGTCGGCGAACCCACCAGCGCCGCCGAATTTGGCGACACCATCAAGAATGGTCGGCGCGGGTCGCTGTCCGGCGCGTTGCGCATCAAGGGCGTGCAGGGCCACATCGCCTACCCGCATCTGGCCAAAAACCCCATTCACCTTGCCGCGCCGGCGATTGCCGAACTCGCCGAGACCATGTGGGACGAAGGCAATGCCTATTTCCCGGCGACCACCTGGCAGATTTCCAATATCCAGGCCGGCACCGGCGCGACCAACGTCATCCCCGGTGTGGTCGAGATCCAGTTCAATTTCCGCTATTCCACCGCCAGCACCGCGGAAGGCCTGATCGATGCGGTGAACGAAATTCTCGACAGCCACGGCCTCGACTACGAAATCGAATGGAACCTGTCGGGCAAACCCTTCCTGACGCCGCGTGGCGCCCTGTGCGAGCGGCTCAGCGAAGCCATCTTCGAAGTCACCGGCATCCGTCCTGAATTGTCGACCACCGGCGGCACTTCGGATGGCCGGTTTATTGCAGACGTCAGCCGCGAAGTGGTCGAATTTGGCCCCCTCAACGCGAGCATCCACAAGCTGAACGAGCACGTCGCGGTGGAAAACATCGAGCAGCTGGCAGCGATCTATCAAAAAACTCTGGAGAAATTGCTGGCCTGACGCCGGACCGAGACAATGGACCCTTTCGACGACACCGAATCCCTCATCACCGTACGCGACTGGCTGCGTTTTGCGGTGTCGCGCTTCAACGAGGCCGACCTGTTTTTTGGCCACGGCTCGGACAATGCCTACGACGAGGCAGCATACCTGATCCTGAACACCCTGCATCTACCGCTGTTTCGCCTGGACCCTTTCCTCGACGCCAGCCTGACGCATGGCGAATCCGAGCAGGTGCGCGCGGTCATCGAGCGCCGGGTGAAGGAACGTCTGCCCGCCGCCTATCTCACCCACGAAGCCTGGCTGGGCGAACACCGTTTCTATGTCGACGAGCGCGTGATCGTGCCGCGCTCCCACATTGCCGAGCTGCTGCAGGACCAACTGCTGCCGTGGCTTGAACACCCGGATGAAGTCAGCCGCGTGCTCGACATGTGCACCGGCTCGGGTTGCCTCGCCATTCTGGCGGCGCTGGCGTTCCCCAACGCCCAGGTTAATGCGGCTGATCTATCAAAAGATGCGCTGGCAGTCGCCGAACGCAACATTGCCGATTACGGCCTGCAACAGCGCATCGAACGCGTCGAGTCCGACCTGTTTGCGGCGCTGGAGGGTCGAACCTACGACGTCATCATCAGCAACCCACCGTATGTGAATGCCGAGTCGGTCGCGGCCCTGCCGCCGGAATATCTGGCGGAGCCCCCGCTGGCGCTGGGCTCGGGCGAGGACGGCCTAGATGCGACACGCAAGATCCTCAGCGTTGCCAAGGACCACCTCAATCCCGGCGGCCTGCTGGTGGTGGAAATCGGCCATAACCGCGACGCGCTCGAAGCCGCCTACCCGTCCCTGCCCTTCACCTGGCTCGATACCGCAGCGGGCGACCAGTTCGTGTTCCTGCTGCGCCGCGAAGAGCTTTAAGCGAGCAAGCTCGCATCCAGTTCGGTTGAAATACGGCGCGCCAGCGCCCGTGCGGCGGCCTGAACGCTGGCTCCGGGTGCGGTTCCCGGCAGCATATGGTCCACTTCGATCCCGTATAAATCCAGCCTGGGCGGCAGACTGCCGAGTTCGCGCGCCAACGTCAGCGCATCGAGCACGCCAAAGCCGTGGCTGGAACAGCCCTGACGATAACCGGGCCAGTCTTGCTGGCCGAAGCGCAGAATCCGCCCGGCCTCGCCGCCATTTTGCATAGCGTCGATGAGGATGACCCAGTCAGCGTTTTCCATCAGCGGAATCAGATTGGCGCCGGGCCGGTCGAGCTTCTCGATCACGAGTCCCGTTTTTGCGTGAATCCCCGCATCCAGCAAGGCATCGACCGCCAGCCAGCCCGCCTGATCGTCGCCCGACGGCGAGCCGATGCCGAAGATGCACACCTTCTTCACGACCGCTCGACGTTCATGCGCAGGAAATGGGTCGCGCAGGAGATGCAGGGGTCATAGTTGCGGATGACCTGTTCGCAGTGAAGCCGCAGCGCGTCGTCCGAATGGTTGAGCCCGTAGTTCAATAACGACAAGCGCAAGTCCTCTTCGATGCGCCCCTGATTCTGGCTGGTGGGCGGCACGATACGGGCGTTGACGACGCGGCCCGCCGCATCCATTTCATAGCGTTGCCACAGCAGGCCGCGCGGCGCTTCGGTGGTGGCGATGGCGACCCCGGCACGCGGGGTGACGCTTACATACGGCGACGCCGGCACACGGTAGCCGTCGAGCAGGCGCTCAGCTTCGTGCAGCGCCAGCAGGACTTCCACCGCCCGTGCCAGCAGGCTGTTGAATACGTTGCGGCTGGGTAGTTTGAATCCGACGTCGGCCAGCAGGGTCTTGATCGGTTCAGGCAAGCAGTGGTGGCTCAGGTTCAGCCGCGCCAGCGGCCCGACCAGATACGGCTGCTGCCGGTAGATGCTGAACAGCGCGGTGGAAAACGGTTCGTGGCGTTCGGCGAAGTGATCGTCGAACGCGTCCGCGTCGATGCGCAGCCCGTCGCTGGCGGCGATCTGCCCCCGTTCGATGGCGTAATCGCGCGGATGCTGCACCGCAACGGAAATGAAATCCTGCCCATGTTGCGGCACTGCAATGGTCGCCGCCCAGCGCACCAGTGCTTCGGCCTCCGGTAATGCGTCACGGAGCGCTTCGCGAAGTGCCTCGATGCGGGCCAGCGGCGGCGCGCCGTGGAAGCCGCCGACGCGCAGGCCCACCGGATGCACCGAGCGGGCGCCGAATGCTTCCATGAGGGCGTTGCCCACCGTCTGAATCCGCAGCCCGCGACGCACTTC
Organism: Thiobacillus sp.; assembly: GCA_046484355.1. GTDB lineage: Bacteria > Pseudomonadota > Gammaproteobacteria > Burkholderiales > Thiobacillaceae > Thiobacillus. Next base: position 18,156 of record JAWOJD010000075.1, on the reverse strand, counting down.
GTCCGGCGCGATGCGCGCCAGTTCGATGGCGCTGTTGCAGCCGAAAAAGTCCGGCGCCGCCAGCAAGTGAATATGCAGGCTGTGACTCTGGATCCACTCGCCGCAGTAAAACACGCGGCGCATGTCGCGCGCCCAGGGATCGACTTCAGCGCCAAACAGGTTTTCCAGCGCATGCACCGCCGTGACCTGATACGCCACCGGGCAGATGCCGCAGATGCGCGCCACCATGTCGGGTATTTCGCTGTAGTGATGGCCTTCCAGAAACTTCTCGAAAAAGCGCGGCGGCTCGAAGATACGCAGGCGCAACTCAGCGATCTCACCATTTTCGATCCGCAAATCGAGCGCGCCCTCGCCTTCCACCCGCGTGAGCACAGGTACGTGGATGGCCACGCTGCGACGCTGCTCAGTCATCGCGGGGTGTCTCTATCTTGGCCGCAGCCGCCAGAAAGCCAGGCGCCTGGCTGTTGATCGACTGGAACCGCTGGACGATGGCTCGTGTTGACAGCCCCAGGCGCCTGAACTGTTCGCTCAGCGCATCGGTATTGGCGGTGTTGGCCGGACCATAGCAACCATAGCAATCCCGCCCCAGGCTGGGGCACAGGGCGCCGCAGCCGGCGCGGGTGACGGGGCCCATGCAGGGCACGCCCCGGCTGACCATGACGCAGGTGAGATTGCGCCGCTTGCATTCGGTGCAGACCTTGTCGGCGTTGTCGTACGGCGCCACGCCCAGCAGCAGGGAATTCACCACCGCCAGCATCTGCGGGCCGCTGACCGGGCAGCCCCACAGCTCGAAGTCCACCTCCACATGCGCCGCAATCGGGGTCGAACGGTCCAGACTGGAGATGGCCTCGGGGTGGGCGTAGATCTGCGCGATCCATTGCGGGCCGTCGGCGCCGTTGCGCAAAGCCTGGATGCCGCCGGAGGTGGCACAGGCGCCGATGGCGATCAGCAGGCGGCTATGCTGGCGGACGCGCTGGATCCGCGCGATGTCTTCCTCCGTGGACACGCTGCCCTCGACAAAGGCCACGTCCACGTCGGCGTCCAGATCGAGCGGTCCGGCCTCGGCGAAATGCACCAGGTCGACGCGGTCGGCGAGCGTCAGCAAATCCTCGCCCAGATTGAGCAGCGCCAGCTGGCAGCCGTCGCAGGAACTGAACTTGTGGACGGCCACGCGCGGCCGCTTCGGGATGGACGGTGTCGATTCCATCGTCAAAATCCCCTGTGCGCGAGCAGGGACTTGACCTGTCCCCAGTTGAACACCGGGCCGTCGCGGCAGACGAACGCCCCACCCATCTGGCAATGGCCGCAGCGGCCGACGGCACACTGCATGTTGCGCTCCATGCTCAGATACAGGCGCGACTCGGGCAGCCCGCGCGGCAGCAGGATCTGAGCGGCGGCGAGCATCATGCCTTCGGGCCCGCACATCATCGCCACCGCGTGCTCGGGATCGAAGCTGACCTGGTCGAACAGGTCGGTCACGCGCCCCACATGCCAGGGCCACAAGGCCGCGCCCTGGTCTGCCGCCACCAGCACCTGGGTATCGGGCAAGGTCGACCAGCGCTTGTACTGCTCACGCCAGATCAGGTCGTTGGCATGTTTGACGCCCTGGATGATGGTGAATTTCCCGTAGCGTTCGCGCCGTTTGACTATGAAATGAATGACCGACACCACGGGCGCACAGCCGAGCCCGCCGGTCACCAGCACAATGTCGCGGCCTTCGATTTCCTGCAGCGGCCAGCCGCGGCCGAACGGACCGCGCAGCCCGAGCCTGTCGCCCGGCTGCAGTGCGGCCAGGCCATGCGTGACCCGCCCCACTGCCCGGATGGTGTGGCCAATGCCATCTCGCTCCTCCGGGTCAGACATGATGGAAATCGGCACCTCGCCCACGCCATACAGATACAGCATGTTGAACTGGCCGGGCACGAAGCGGTAGGCCACCTGCGCTGCGGCATCGCTCAATTGCAAACGCAGGGTAAAGATCGTGGGGGACTCCTGCCTGCGCTCGATGACAATGGCTTCCAGAGGCGCCTGGGCGGGGGTCATGGCAGCCGGGTTCATGCCCGTTCCCCGCTTTCAAGCAGCGCGGCGGCCTCTTCGGTGAGGTCGATGCCCACCGGGCACCAGGCAATGCAGCGACCGCAGCCGACGCAGCCGCTGCGTCCAAACTGCTCATGCCAGGTGGCGAGCTTGTGGGTCAGCCACTGGCGGTAGCGGCTGCGGCTGTCGGGCCGCACGTTGAAACCGTGCAAATAACCATGTCCCTCGCCAAAGCAGGAATCCCAGTTGCGTTCATGCGTGCTGGCGTGGCCGTCGAGGCTGGGGACGTCGCGCTCGGCATGACAAAAACAGGTCGGGCACACCGCCGTGCAATTGCCGCAGGCCAGGCAGCGCGCGCCCACCGCGTCCCAGCGCGGGTGCTCGAGTTGCTGCATCAGGGCATCGTGAAGATTACGCTTTGGCAGGAGGCGCGACTGGCCAGTTGCCGAGGCCTCGCCCTGCTGATGGGCAGCGACAAGCTGCTGCGGCGTGGCGGGTGACAGGTTCAGCGCTCGTAGCATCCCTGCGCCCTTGTCGCTGCCGGTCGTGGCCACAAACCCGTCTGCCAGTTCCGCCAGCGCGATATCGTAGCCGTAGGCGGGGGTCGGACCATCGCCAGTGGAGGCGCAAAAACAGGTGGCTGCCGGCTCGGCGCATTGCACCGCCACCAGGAACAGCCGCGTGCGCCGCTGCGCGTAATGGGCGTCACGCATGAAATGGGCATCCTGCAGGGCCAGCGCCGCCAGATCGCAGCCGCGCACGCCAATGATGGCCTGAAGGGGCGCGTCCGGCAGGACGGTCTCGAAGCGCAGCGCGCCCGCTTCATTCCGTGCCACCCGCCACAAGGTTTCCTTCGGCGCAAAAGCCAGCGGTTTGATCGCCTGCGGCCCGTTGGCCCAGGCAAAGTAGCGGTTGTGAGGATCCCGGGTCAGCCGGTAATGCCCGGGCGACTGCTCCGCCTGGAGTCCGCGAGGCAGCCCTTCAGGCGAGTCCAGTTCGCGCATGACGAGGGCCCCGTTGTCCACTGCCGGTCCCAGGCATTGATAGCCCTGCGCCATCAGCGCTCCCACCAGCGCGCTCAATTGCGCGTGGGGCAGGAAAGCGGCCTGCCCGGATGGGGAGATCATGGGCAATTGATGGCCGGATACGTTTTGTGCCATAGGTGTTTGCAGTGTAGGCACAAACCGCCGGACGGGACAAATGACGGGCTCCCGGGCAGCGCTGTTCAAGCCGCTGAAAGCTTCACACAGCCTTCGTTATAATGCGGTTTTCGCAGCAGCCAAAGGAAGATGCCATGCAACAACAACTGGACGTATTCGTTGCTTCCCTGATTTCATTCTGGACCCAGTTGGCCGGGTTTGTGCCGCAATTGCTGGCCGCCATGCTGCTGCTTTTCGTGGGCTGGCTGTTCGCCAATCTGGTGCGCACCGGGGTCATGAAACTGCTGGATGTCCTGAAATTCGACCAGCTTGCGGGCAAAACCGGCATCGAAGCCTTCCTCAAACAGGGCAATATCGACATCACGCTGTCTCGGCTGCTGGCCAAGCTGGCCTACTGGATCATCATCTTCATCGTGATCGTCACCGTGGCCAACAGCCTCGGCCTGCACATGGTGGCCGAGCTGTTCAACAAGGTGGTGTTTTACATTCCCAACATCATCGTCGCCATTTTCGTGCTGGTGTTCGGCGTGCTGGTGGCGCGCTTCATCAACCGCATGGCGTTTGCCTATCTCAACAACATCGGGGTGCAGGGCGCTCTCACCATCAGCACCTTGGCGGAATACGCCACCATCGTCTTTGTCGTGTTCGTGGCGCTGGAACAGCTGGCCATCGGCACCATGCTGCTGACCGCCGCCTTCCAGATCGGCTTTGGCGCGGTGGGTCTGGCGCTGGCGCTGGCGTTCGGGCTGGGCGGCCGCGAGTGGGCGGCCGGTGTGATCAAGAAACTGACCGAGAAGTAAAAACCGCAAGCAGACGGGCAGTGCGCCCGCCTGCTGCCTGAATCAGCGTATCCGCGGCTTGCGGGTATGTTTGTCCGGCACGCCACGCATTTGCCGGCGCGGGCTGGGCGCCATGCCCGCCCATTCCAGCACACGCGCGACCAGATCGTCTTCGAGTTCCATCTTCTGGCCACGGCGCAGCTGTGGCGGCAGTGCAATCGGGCCAAAGCGGATGCGCGTGAGGCGCGACACCGTCAGGCCAAAGTGCTCGAACAGCCGCCGCACTTCGCGCTTGCGGCCTTCCTTGATGATGACGCGATACCAGCGGTTGGCGCCCTCGCCGCCCGCGACGAAGCAGCTTTGCAACCGCGCCGGGCCGTCGTCGAGTTCCACCCCGGCAAGCAATTGCGCGATCTGCTCTTCCTTGAGTTCGCCCAGCACGCGCACCGCGTATTCGCGCTCGACTTCGAAACGCGGGTGCATCAGGTTGTTGGCCAGCTCGCCCGACGTGGTGAAGATCATCAGGCCGTCGGTGTTGTAGTCCAGCCGGCCAATGGCGATCCACTTGGCGCCGCGCAGGCGCGGCAATGCGTCGAACACGGTGGCGCGGCCCTTGGGGTCGTCGCGGCTGACGATTTCGCCTTCCGACTTGTGATAGATCAGGATGCGCGTGCGCTTGTCTTCAAAACGCAGATACACGCGCCGGCTGCTGACCTTGACCACGTCGCGTGAGCTGACCTTGCTGCCGAGGGTAGCGGTTTCGCCATTGACCTGTACCCGGCCCTCGGCAATCCATTCTTCCATCTCGCGGCGCGAACCCAGCCCGGCCGACGCCAGCGCCTTTTGCAGGCGTTCGCTGGCCCCTTCGGGCGCGGTGGCCTGCTGCAGGCGGCTCGCGGCTCGCCCCATGGGGGCGTTGGGCGGACGGCGGATGGGGGAGTTAGGGCGGGCCATATTCAGGAAATCTCGGTTACTGCACCATCAGGTGCGGCGCTGATGCGAACGATTTCGATCACCGCGCCAAACGCCTGGGGGACGTCATTGTCCTGCATTTCAGCCTGCAATTCAGGAATCAGTGCGGTTTCGTCCGGGGTGACAAGCTGGCCCAGCTCTTCCAGTGGCGGCAACTCAGACAGCGTGCGCAAACCCAGATCGCCAAGAAAATGACTGGTGGTGCCGAATAGCGTGGGCCGGCCCGGCACGTCGCGATGGCCGATGGCCTCGATCCAGCCACGCTCTTCCAGCGTCTTGACGATGTTGGGATTGACCGACACGCCGCGAATGTCCTCGATGTCGCCGCGTGTCACTGGCTGGCGATAGGCAATGACCGCCAGTGTTTCCAGCACCGCACGCGAGTAGCGCGGCGGCTTTTCATTTTTCAGCCGCGCAATCCAGGGCTGCATCTCGGCGCGCGTCTGGAAGCGCCAGCCGTCAGCCACCCGCACCAGTTCCACGCCCCTGCCCTGCCAGTCGTCGCGCAATTCATCGAGGGCGCGGTGCACCACCTCGCCCGCCAGGCCTGGGTCGGATTCGTCCTGTTCGAACATGCGCTTGAGTTCGGCCAGCGACAGCGGCTCGACCGCTGCCAGCAGCGCGGCCTCCAGCACGAGCTTCAGGTCGTCCGGGTTGTCAATCGGCTGCAGATTCATGGAGCTTCACGTAAATAGGGGCAAAGGGCTCGGCTTGCGTCACGTCGAGCAGGGTTTCCTTGGTCAGTTCCAGCACCGCCAGAAAAGTGACGACCAGTTCATGTACTGTCGAAGCATCCGGAAACAAGTCCTTGAATTCAGTAAACTCTCCTGGCACCAGGCGTTTCAGGATCCGGCTCATGTGCTCGCGAATCGACAGCTCCTGGCGGCCAATGCGATGATGCGTGCGGTTCTTCGCCCGCGACAGAATTCCCAGCCAGGCCGCTGCCAGTTCTTCCGGGTGCAGGCTCGGCATCCGTTTGGCCGCCGCCGGCAGAAAGACGCTCACCGTGTCGAAATCGCGCCCGGCCTGCGGCAACTCGTTCAGATGCTGGCCGGCGAGCTTCATTTGCTCGTATTCCAGCAGGCGCCGCACCAGTTCGGCACGCGGGTCGTCACCTTCGTTCGCTTCGTCTTCCTGCTCACGGCGCGGCAGCAGCATGCGCGACTTGATGTCGATCAGCATCGCCGCCATCAGCAAATACTCTGCCGCCAGTTCCAGCCGTGTCGCCTGTGCCGCTTCGACGTAAGCCATGTATTGCCGGGTCAGCGCCGCCATCGGGATATCCAGCACATCCAGATTCTCGCGGCGGATCAGGTACAACAGCAGATCGAGTGGGCCTTCGAACGCTTCGAGAAACACCTCCAGCGCGTCCGGCGGGATGTACAGATCCTGCGGCAGCTCGGTGAGCAGCTCGCCGCGCACCTTGATAACGGGTGCGGGCGGCATCTCGGGAGGCTGAGTGTCAACCAGGAAAGGCGGCTCTTTGAGCACGGGGGGCGTCATGGCCGCATTTTACCCGAGGCAGCGAAGCGCGTGCGCACGAGCGTCCGACCGCACCGTCGGCATCGACACCGTCCGCCCTGCGTTCATGGGCGGGAAGGCTGCCATATGGCAGTTGAAAGCCCTGGGCGGCATGTGGGCATTGCATGACTCCGGTAGAATCGACCCGATACGCGGGTTTGGGGCAGCGTCGTTAGACCTTTCCTGGATCCTGTGTTGTTATTCTTTTGTTCACGACCAGAAACGAGACACGAATCCACTTGATGAATCAGCTTCCAGCGTCCGGCCCCTCCTCCACAGAATTCTCCCTTCCCGGCACCAGCCACCAGGCCACAGTCGTGCTGTTCGGTGAGGTATTGGCGGATGTATTCCCGGACCGGACGGTATTAGGCGGCGCGCCGTTCAACGTGGCCTGCCACCTCAAGGCCTTCGGCCAGCATCCGGTATTGATCACCCGCCTGGGAGACGATGCCTTGCGCGACGAGGTGATGAACGCCATGACCCGGAAGGAACTGGATACGCGCGGCGTCCAGTTCGACGAGCAGTATCCGTCGGGCCAGGTGAAGGTGCATATCGAAGAAGGAGGCCATCGCTTCGAGATCCTGCCGTTGCAGGCCTACGACTTCATTGCCCCGGAAGCGGCGCGGCTGGCCCTGCTTGCGGAGCAACCGGCGCTGCTCTACTTCGGCACCCTGGCGCAGCGGCACGCGGTCTCGCGCCAGGCTTTGAAGACCCTGCTGAATGAGACCGAAGCGGCGAAGTTTCTCGACATCAATTTGCGTGCCCCCTGGTATGACACGCCCACTCTGCGCCAGTCCCTGCAATTCGCGGACAGCATGAAGATCAATGACGCAGAACTCGGCGAGCTGGCCGGGCTGCTCGACTTGCCGGGAGGCAACCCTGACGAACAGGCCCACGCGTTGATGGAACAGTTCGATCTTGGGCAGTTGCTCGTCACCTGCGGAGAAGCCGGCGCCTGGCAGATGGGCCGCGATGGCAAGCAGGTTCAGGTGGGAATCAAGCGTCCGGTCGTCCATCTGGTTGATACGGTAGGCGCAGGCGACGGGTTTGCCTCGGTCTTCCTGCTGGGGACGCTGCGCGGCTGGCCGATCGACACGAGCCTGGCGCGGGCCAACGCTTTTGCTGCAGCGATCTGCGAAATTCGAGGCGCGGTTCCGGATCAGGTGGATTTCTATGAACCATTCAGAAAAGACTGGGGTGTATGACGACACTGTCTCCCGATGCTAACAAACCTTTGTATATCGTATTGGTCAGCGTACATGGCCTGATTCGGGGCCATGCCCTTGAGCTGGGGCGTGACGCCGACACCGGCGGGCAGACCAAATACGTCGTGGAACTTGCCCGGGCGCTGGGCGAACGTGACGATGTCGAAAAAGTCGTTCTGCTGACGCGGCGCATCATCGACAGCCAGGTCGATACCGATTACGCAGAACCTCTTGAGCCCTTGTCGGAGAAAGTGAGCATCGTTCGCATCGAGTGCGGCGAGCAGAAGTATCTGCCGAAAGAAATGTTGTGGGACTCGCTGGAAAGTTTTTCCGATAACGCCCTGGCGTACTTCCGGCGCCAGGGGCACTTTCCCGACGTGATCCACAGCCATTATGCAGATGCCGGCTACGTCGGCTCGCAACTTGCCCACCAGCTGGGTGTTCCGCTGGTGCATACCGGTCATTCGCTGGGCCGCACCAAGCGCAAGCAGCTGCTGGCCAGCGGCATCAAGCGGAGCGAGATCGAGACGGCCTACAACATCTCGCGCCGCATCGAAGCCGAAGAAACAACGCTGGGGGTCGCCGAGCGCGTCATCACCAGCACGCAGCAGGAAATCGAGCAGCAATACGGTCTTTACGACTTTTACCAGCCCGACCGCATGCGCGTGGTCCCGCCCGGCACGGACATGGAAAAATTCTTTCCGCCGCAGGGAAACGAACAAGACATCGGAATCGTGTCCGAGTTCAAGCGCTTTCTGACGCAGCCGGACAAACCGATCATTCTGGCCTTGTCGCGGCCCGACCCCAAGAAGAACATCGTTTCGCTGATCGAGGCCTACGGCGAATCGCCTCAATTGCGTGAGGCAGCCAACCTGGTGATCGTGGCGGGCAACCGCGACGACATCCAGGACATGGACAGCGGCGCGAAAACCGTCCTGAACGACATCCTGCTGGCCATCGACCGTTACGACCTGTACGGCAAGGTGGCCTACCCGAAGCACCACAAACCGGATGAGGTGGCCCAGTTCTATCGCCTTGCAGCGGCGTCGCATGGCGTATTCGTCAATCCCGCGCTCACCGAGCCGTTCGGTCTGACCCTGATCGAGGCGGCTGCCTGCGGCTTGCCGATCGTGGCGACCGAGGACGGCGGCCCCATCGACATCATCAGGAATTGCCAGAACGGTTACCTGATCAATCCGCTGGATACGCCTGCAATGGCGGAAACCCTCCTCAAAACCCTGTCGGACAAACAGGCCTGGCTCCGGTTGGCGCAGAACGGCATCCAGGGCGTGCAGCAACATTATTCGTGGCAGGCGCATGTGGAAAAATATCTGTCGGTGGTTCGCCCGCTGGTGGAAAAGACCGCGCCGATCACCCGGATGGAGTTGACGCGCCGCCCCGGCGTGTTCCGCGACCGGGCCATTTTCACCAGCCTCGACCTGAACCTGGTTGGCGACCGTGAATCCCTGGCAAAACTGCTGGCGCGCATTCAGGCGCACCGCAAGTCGACCATCTTCGGGGTCGCGACGGGCCGCCGTCTGGACGATGCGCTGGATACCCTGCGCAAATACAACATTCCCGAACCCGGCGTGCTGATCTCCAGCCAGGGCACCGAGATCCACTATGCGCCGAACCTGACCCAGGACACCGTTTGGGCGCGTCACATCAATTACCTGTGGAACCCGCAGGCGGTGCGCGACATCCTTGACGATATCCCTGGCCTCAAGATGCAGCCCAAGCGCCATCAGAGCGCATTCAAGATCAGCTACTTTATCGATCCGGACGTGGCCGACGTTCAGACCATCCGGCAAACCCTGCTGCGCCACGAACAGACGGTCAATACGGTCTTTTCCTTCGGCCAGTTCCTCGACGTCCTGCCCATCCGTGCGTCCAAGGGGCTGGCCCTGCGCTGGTGTGCCGACCAGCTGGGCTTCCAGTTGAAAAAAACGCTGGTAGCAGGGGTGACCGGTGACGATGCGGACATGCTGCGCGGCAATACGCTGGGAACCGTCGTCGATAACCGGCACCTCACCGAGTTGTCCGACCTGACCCACCTCGAGAACATCTACTTCTCAAGTCACTCGAACGCTGCCGGCATCCTTGAAGCATTGGATCATTACCATTTCTACTCGGACGAGGATGGAAACGTCCCGGCATGACCCCCCTGCTGCTGTGCACCGACCTCGACCGGACCCTGATTCCGAATGGTCCCCAGCCCGAATCCCCCTCGGCCAGGGAACGATTCCGGCGCTTGGTGAGCTGCAAGGAAGTCACGCTGGCCTATGTATCCGGTCGGCATCGCGCCCTGATTGAACAGGCCATCGCTGAATTCGACCTGCCGTCCCCCGACTACGCCATCGCCGACGTGGGCTCGACGATCTACCGGGTCGATTCGGGCGGCTGGGAGCAGTGGGACCAATGGGACGCGCAGATTGCGCCGGACTGGCAGGGATTGACCCACGATCAGCTACACGCCTTGCTGGCCAGTTTTCCGATGCTGGAATTGCAGGAAGCGGAAAAGCAGAATCGCCACAAGCTCAGTTATTACGTGCCGCTGGAGAGCCATGCCCAAAGCCTGATCGGGGACATGAACGCGCGACTCCAGCAGGCCGGGATCAAGGCCAACCTGATCTGGAGCATCGATGAACCGGCCGGGACCGGATTGCTGGACATCCTGCCCGCCAGCGCCAACAAGCTGCACGCCATCCACTTCCTGATGCAACAACAAGGCTTCAAGCATGAAAACACGGTCTTTTCCGGTGACAGCGGCAATGACCTGGATGTGCTGCTGAGCGATATCCCCGCCGTGCTGGTCGCAAACGCCGATGCGGATGTGAAAGGCCAGGCAGCACAGGCGCATCAAGCTGCCCTGTATCTTGCCCATGGCAACTATCTCGGGATGAATGGCAACTACAGTGCAGGTATCCTTGAGGGGGTTGCCCATTACCGGCCTGATATCGACGCCTGGCTGCGCGGGCAGAAATAACCCAACCACACTCAACGACTTTTTATGTACGAACAAGCCTCCCACTCGCTGCTCAACGAAATCCTGATCAAGCTCAAGCCTGAAATCGGCAACATGCGGCTGCGGCATTTCTACACCCGTCTCGGAGCAAACTTCTACGCCATCCATTCGCTGTTCCATTTGTTGTATGGGGATCGCCCGGACTTCAAGGAACAGATGCTCAGCCTGGTGGAAACGCTCGCGCTCCGCTACATCGAGCGGTCACCCAGCCTGCGGAAGTCCGACCTGGCCCGCGAACATGACTACAACTGGTTCCTCAGCCAGAAGTGGGTAGGCATGGCGCTGTACTGCGACCGCTTCGCCGGCGACCTGAAGGGCTTGCGAAGCAAGCTGCCTTACCTGCAGGAACTGGGCGTGAACTTGCTGCACATCATGCCCATCCTCGATTGCCCGCCGGACAACAGTGACGGTGGCTATGCCGTGCGCGATTTCAACAAGATCGATTCCCGCTTCGGAACGACTGAGGATGTCGTGGCGCTGGCCTCCACGCTCAAGAAACGCGACATGCTGCTGGTCCTCGATGTCGTGGTCAACCACACCTCCGACGAACACGAATGGGCGCAGCGGGCACGCAAGGGCGAACAGAAATACCAGGATTACTACTTCGTCTTCAGCGACCGAGAGACGCCTGACATCTACGAAGAGACCATGCCGGAAATCTTTCCGGCCACGGCCCCCGGCAACTTCACCTGGGACGAGGAAATGGGCAAGTGGGTGATGACGGTGTTCCACAATTACCAGTGGGACCTGAACTACCGCAACCCGGCGGTGCTGATCGAAATGATCGACGTCATCCTGTTCTGGGCGAACAAGGGAGCAGACATTCTGCGTCTCGATGCCGTGGCCTTCCTGTGGAAGAAGATGGGCAGCGTATGCCAGAACGAACGCGAAGCGCACCTGTTGCTGCAATTGATGAAGGATTGTTGCCAGGTAACCGCCCCGGGCGTGCTGTTTATCGCGGAAGCCATCGTCGCGCCAGCCGAGATCGCCAAATATTTTGGCGAAGACGCGATCTTTGCCAAGGAATGCGAGATCGCCTACAACGCCACCTTCATGACTTTGCTCTGGGATGCCGTCGCGACGAAGAATGCGGCCTTGCTCAATCAGGGCATCAAAAGCCTGCCGAACAAGCTGGAACGGGCGACCTGGCTCAACTATGTACGCTGCCACGACGATATCGGCCTGGGGTTCGACGACAACGATGCGCGGCTTGCCGGCTATGATCCGGCGCTGCACCGGCGTTTTTTGATCGATTACTTTACCGGCAGATTTCCGAGCTCTTCCGCCAGGGGGCTGCCTTTTGGCGAAAACCCCAAGACAGGCGATGCCCGCATCTCCGGCTCGCTCGCCTCACTGGTCGGACTTGAGGCTGCGCTCGAAAGCCAGAACGAAGAGGCCATCGAGGCCGCGATCAAGACCATCTTGCTCTTGCACAGCATGATCCTCTCGTTCGGCGGGATCCCCCTGCTCTACTATGGCGATGCGGTCGGCATGCTCAACAGCCAGGACTATCTGGATGACCCATCCAAGCGCCACGACAATCGCTGGATGCATCGCTCGCACTTCGATTGGGACAAGGCAAAACAACGTCATCAGAGCGGGACGGTCGAGCACCGGATATTCTGTGCGCTGAGAAACATCATCGCGCTACGCAAGGAAACCCTGGCGTTCGCGGACTTCGACAACCGTCATTTACTGACGGTGGATAACCCCAACCTGTTGGTTTTTTCCCGTTGCGACCCGCAAAACGCCCGTAACCGAGTGCTGGTCATGGGCAACTTCAACGTCAAGGAGCAGACCCTTCCCGTCGACACGTTAAGGCTGTATGGATTTTTCCAGACGGGCGGGATGAAAGATCTCGTCTCTGGCATGCGCATCGAAATGGATAGCGACGAAATCGTCCTGCCCCCGCTATCCTGGTATTGGCTTGCCGACTGACGCGAGCCCATGACTGGGTATTCGCACCGGGACTGGTAAAGTCATCCGTTGCCGTTGCCGTTGCTGTCCAACGCCTGTCCAAAGGATCCGCTCATGAGCACACGCACCATACGCCAGCACGTTCCCGCCCTGGAAGTGACCGAGGGCGCGGGCGTCACGGTCCACCGCAGCATCGGCACGCCGTCGCTGCGCAATCTGGACCCGTTCCTGCTGCTGGACCACTTTGGCAGCGACAACCCGGACGAGTACATCGCGGGGTTCCCGGACCATCCGCATCGCGGTTTCATCACGTTCACCTACATGCTCGACGGCCACATGGAGCACCGCGACAGCATGGGCAACCGGGGCGAACTCGATCCCGGTGGCGTGCAGTGGATGAAGGCGGCCAGCGGCGTGATCCATTCCGAGATGCCGCGCCAGGAAAATGGCCTGATGCGCGGCTTCCAGCTCTGGATCAACCTGCCGGCCAGCGAAAAGCTGTCCGACCCGGCCTATCAGGAGTTTTCAGCTGCCGCGATTCCGGAGGTGACTCAGGCGGGTGCCCGGGTGCGCGTGCTGGCAGGCGAATTCAACGGTACACGCGGCGTCATCCACGACCCGTTGACCGATGTGCGGTATCTCGATGTCGCCCTGCCCGCCGACGCCCGGATCAGTCTCCCCGTCAATGAGCATCACAACGCCTTCGTCTATGTCTTCGAGGGCAGTGCCGAACTGGCGGACAACAGACTGGCGAACCATACTCTGGCGGTGCTGGGGTCGGGGGACACGGTTGATATCGCGGCAGGCGCTGCGGGCACCCGCTTCATCCTGGTCGCCGGCAAACCGATCGGCGAACCCGTGGTGCAATACGGCCCGTTCGTGATGACCACCCGTGAGGAAATCGAGCAGGCTTTTGCCGATTACCGCGCCGGCACGCTGGTGCGAAGCCGGGCAAGCATGAGCGGTCATTGACCTGCCCATGCGCTATGGTTCAAGGGCAACCAAGGAGTCCCGCATGTCCTCTGCCCAGCTTAATGCGATTCAACAACGCTACGCCTGCCGCAAATTTACGGCTGAGCCGCCAGTAACCGCAGACGAACTGGCCCTGTTGCTGCAGGCTGGTCGTTTGGCACCATCGGCTTTTGGGCTGGAACCCTGGCGCTTTGTGACCGTGACTGATGCGGCAGACAAAGCGGCCCTCGCCCGCGCCTGCTTTGACCAGCCCGCCGCCCAGACGGCGGCTGCCTTCATCGTCATCGTGGCGATGGTGGCAGTGCTCGACCCGGAGTCGGACTACGTGCGCGCACGCTTCGAGGCCGAAGCCCGCGGCGAAGACACTGCACCGATCTACGAGGCCTATCGCGCCTATTTCCACCCGGACACGATCACCGCCTGGGCGCAAGGACAGTGCAACTTTGCTGCGGCACACATCCTGCTGCAGGCAGCGGAAATGGGGCTGGGAAGCTGCCCGATCGGGGGGTTCGACCCAACGGCACTGTCGGCCGCCCTCAATATTCCAGTAGGCGAAACGCCCGCGCTGGTGATCGCATTGGGACACTGCTCCACCCCGGCTCCGCAACGGATACGCAAACCGCTGGAAAGTTAACCCTGACCCCGGACGGGTCGTGCGGGCCGAACAAGACCGTAAAATTCGCCCATGTCCAAACTTGAATCGCTGACCTTCGACAACGGCTTTGCCCGTTTGCCCGAATCCTACTATTCGCGCGTCTGCCCCACGCCGGTGCCGGACCCCTATCTGGTGTGCCACAGCCCGGAGGCCCTCAAGTTGCTAGACCTGGACGAGAGCGAAATCACCCGCCCCGAGATGATTGACACTCTAGCTGGCAACCGCTTGCTGCCGGGGATGGATGCGCTTGCCGCGCTGTATGCGGGCCACCAGTTCGGCCATTTTGTCCCGCAGCTGGGTGATGGCCGCGCGATCCTGCTTGGCGAAGTGCGAAACGCGGCTGGCGAAGGCTGGGAGATCCAGCTCAAGGGCGCGGGGCGCACGCCCTATTCGCGTGGCGGCGATGGCCGCGCAGTGTTGCGATCGAGTATTCGTGAATACCTGTGTTCCGAAGCGATGCATGCGCTCGGCATCCCCACCACGCGCGCCTTGTGCATCGTCGGCAGCGACCACCCGGTCTATCGGGAGGATGAAGAAACAGCCGCCCTGGTGACGCGGCTGGCGCCGAGCTTCGTCCGCTTCGGTTCGTTCGAGGTGTTCTACTACCGCAACCAGATCGAACCGATCCGCCAACTGGCCGATTACGTTATCGCGCGCTATTACACCGAGCTCGCAGCCCGTGCCGAACCCTACGCCGAACTGCTGCGTGAGGTGACCCGCCGCACGGCCGAATTGATGGCGCTATGGCAGGCGGCCGGGTTCTCGCATGGGGTGATGAACACTGACAACATGTCGATCCTGGGGCTGACGCTGGACTACGGCCCGTTCGGCTTTCTCGATGCCTTCGACCCCGGCTATGTCTGCAACCACTCCGACACCGGCGGACGCTACGCCTTCGACCAGCAGCCGGACGTCGCCGCCTGGAATCTCACCAAGCTGGCGCAGGCGCTGGTGCCGCTGCTGTCGGTGGAAACTGCCTCGGCCGCCATTGGCGACTATCCGCAGCAATTCGGGCAGGCGTATCTCGAACGCATGGCCGCCAAGTTAGGCCTGGAAGCCAACGGTGACAGCGTGCCTCTTATCATGGATGCGTTGCAGTTGCTGGCGCAGAGCCGCGTCGACTACACGATTTTCATGCGCCGCCTGGGCAATTTCAACAGCGCGGAGGCGGGTCAAAATGCACCGTTGCGCGATTTGTTCCTCGACCGTGAAGCATTCGATGGGTGGGCGACGCGCTATGCAGCTGCGCTCCGTTCGATGGGCTCGGTGGATCGCGAACGGGGCGCCATGATGCGCTCGGTCAACCCCAAATACATTCTGCGAAACCACCTGGCCGAAGGCGCCATTCGCCGGGCCGCAGATCATCACGATTACAGCGAAATCGAGCGCCTGCACACCCTGCTGGCACGCCCGTTCGACGAGCAACCCGAATTCGAGGAATATGCCGCCGAACCGCCTGACTGGGCGAAGCAGATTGAGGTAAGCTGCTCGTCGTGAACCGATCCCCTGCCCTGCTTGCCTGCCTGTTGATCCCCATATTGCTTACCGCCTGCGGCGGGCAGCCCATCCAGCGCAAGGATGGCAGCAGCAGCATTCGCAGCTTCAGCGTCAAGGAGCTGGCCAAGGGCGATGTCGATACCGTGATCGAAATCCATCAGCAGGAAATCATCGGCATCCTCAAAACGCTGACGCTCAAGTTATATCGCCGCAATCCCAACGAATGGCGCAAATCCGGCTTTGCCAGCGCCGACCTGGCAACAACCGCGCTGTTCAAACCGCTCGCCAACTGGCAGACAACCCCGCAAAAAACCCTGAAATGGGAATCCACTCTGCTCGACGCGTGGCAGGCGGATTTCGCCGGCGACCGGGTAAAGGCGCTGATGGAAGGCCTGCTGGTCATGCACATGGCCGCCTTCAACCACCGGACCGAGTTTTACCTGTTGACCGAAGTCAACGCACAAAAGCTCTATAACGCCGCGCGCAATACCGAGGCCGTGGTGTGGAAACTGTCGAACAGCAAAACCGTCCAGGGCGAGCCGACCCTGAACAGCAACAGCATGGATGCGGGCGGCGTCGCCAACCTCAGTTTCGAACGCGAGTTCGGCAAGCTTATCGGCATCGAGGACACGCTGGCCAAGATCATCGAGGACAAGACCAATCGCGCCATTCGCTTCGGCGTCGTCAACGCTGCCAGCATGATCTTCCTGCCGATCTGATGGCAGCAGACCCGGCTGCGCTGACGCGCGATCAATGGGCCTGGGAATTCCTGCGCCGCAACCCGGATTACCAGGCCGACTACCGCCAGTTCATTACCCTGTGGCGCGCACTCGAAGCCGACTACGGCACGCCACCAAATCGGGACTTTTCGAAGTGGAAGCGCGACCCGCGCGCCTACGGTCCGCTGCCCGGCGACACCGAACTCGCCGCACCCGAGGGCGAACTGTGCACCGTCGATGACGACCGCGTGCTGCTCGAATGCTGGATGGGTGCGAAATGGGGCTTCTACAAATTCCCGCTCGATCCTGCACGCACCGCGCCCGGCCCCAATGAACTGTCGTGGCGCCCGCTGCCTGCCCCGGAAACCCGGCCGGATGGCGACCCCTACCGCCTCGACATCGCATTCGACCTGTCGCTGCCACTCCCCCCGCAACTGGAGGCCGCCAAGTTTCGACTGGTCAGCCGCGCCAGCGAATTGCGGCGCACTGGGCTGGCCGCGCCGATCACGGTTGCCAGCCAGCGCGCGCGCTGGACCGAGATGCTGCGCCTGCTCGACGGCGTCGACGCGCCAGATGCCGACAAAGCAAAACTGCTGGTCGAGGCACAGGCTCTGATTGTAGGGGGCTACCGCGAACTACTGCGGCTGACAAAGGGAAGCACAGAGGTTAAGCCCCATGAGTCTCTTTATTAACTGTTAGATGTAACCGTGCTTATCCGGTTGTCACAGACACCCACTACCGATAGTATGTTGAGCATCTGCGCCAACCTGGGGCGACCATGGTTATCGACGTGCTTGATCGAGGCGATCTGCCGTTTCCGGCCTCGCTGCCGGAGTTTCAGCGGATGTTCCCGAACGAAGCGGCATGCGCGGCCTATCTTGAGCGCGCTCGATGGAGCGACGGGTTCATCTGTCCGCACTGCGGGACGCCCGGTGAGCCTTATCGCTACGCTACCCGCCCTGGTGTTCTTTGCTGCCGAAAGTGTCGGCGCGAAACCCGCCTCACTGCTGGCACCGTCATGGAGCGCACGCACACGCCGCTCTCGGTCTGGTTCTGGGCGGCGTATCTGGTCGCCAGTCAGACGCCGGGAATGTCGGCCGTACAGTTCCAGCGGCAACTTGGCCTTTCGCGCTACGAGACCGCTTTCCAAATTCTGCACAAGCTGCGCGCCGGCATGGTGCGCCCCGATCAGGATCGGATCGGTGGCAAGCCCGACGAACTTGTTGAAGCCGATGAAACCTATGTGGGCGGGCGTACCCGCGGCAAAGGGCGAGGCGTTCATGACATGGTTCTCGTGGCCGGCGCTGTCGAGGTTCGACAGCGGAAGCGTACCAGTAGCCTCAATAAGCGGAAAACCGGGCGATACGCCGGTCGTGTTCGACTCGCACTGGTTCCTGACCGAAGCGCCCGGTCGCTCGGTGGCTTCATCGAGGACAACGTGGCTCCCGGTGCAGCCATCATCACCGACGACTGGAGTGGTTACGCCAAGCTGGCCGAGCGCGGCTATTCCCACACCGCCGTCGCGGAGCGGGGCGACATACAAGTTGCCGAGACTTTCCTGCCAATCATTCACCTCGTGTTCTCCAATCTCAAAACCTGGCTTCGTGGCATCCATCATGGCGTCAGCCCGCAGCACCTACAGACCTATCTCAACGAATTCACCTTTCGCTTCAACCGCCGCTTCTACCCGTTCAACG
>JAWOJD010000056.1:0-6784 GCA_046484355.1 Thiobacillus sp. | reverse complement strand
TCCCGTCGAGAGATCGCCCGCGCCATCGGCACTTCGCCGACCACCGTCGGCCAGTATCTGCGCCGCGCCCATGAGGCGGGCATTGGCTATCCGTTGCCAGACGGTATTGATGAAGCCGCGATTGAGTCCCGCCTGTTTCCGTCGGTGCTGCCCGCAGAGGCCGTTCGCGCGGAACCGGACTGGGTAGCAGTGCATCGCGAGTTACGACGCAAGAGCGTAACCCTCGACCTGCTGTGGCAGGAGTACAAGGCAGACCACCCGGACGGCTATCGCTACAGCTGGTTCTGCATCCATTACCGGAAATGGGCGGGCAAGCTGTCGGTCAGCATGCGGCAAACGCATACCCCGGGTGAGAAGCTGTTCGTCGACTATGCGGGGCAGACGATTCCGATAATTGATGGCACCACCGGCGAAATCCGCCAGGCGCAGTTGTTTGTGGCGGTGCTGGGCGCCTCCAACTACACCTATGCCGAGGCCACCTGGACGCAACAACTTCCAGACTGGATTGGCTCCCACGTCCGTGTCTTCGAGTTCCTCGGCGGGGTGCCCGAGATCCTCGTCCCGGACAATCTCAAGTCGGGCGTCAGGCACGCCTCCTTTTACGATCCTGATCTCAATCCCACCTACCGTGATTTTGCTGCCCATTACGGCGTCGCCGTGCTGCCTGCGCGTCCGCGTAAACCAAAAGACAAAGCCAAGGTGGAGGGCGGCGTCCTGATCGTCGAGCGCTGGATACTGGCGCGGTTGCGCAACCAGCGCTTCTTCAGCCTGGCCGACGCCAACCGTGCCGTAGCTGAGCTGCTGGAATCCCTGAATCAGCGCGCCTTCAAGAAACTGCCCGGCTGCCGCCATAGCGCCTTCATCGAGATGGATCGCCCAGCGCTCCATCCTCTGCCGCAACAGCGCTATGAATACGCCGAATGGAAGACCGCGCGCGTCGGTATCGACTATCACGTCGAAGTCGTAGGCCATTATTACTCAGTGCCGTACCGCTTTGCGCGCCAGCAAATAGAGGTGCGCATCACCGCTGCCACGGTAGAAGCCTTCCATCGCGGCCAGCGCATCGCCGCGCATGGGCGCAACCTGCTCAGGGGACATCACACCACGCTGGACACGCACATGCCCCCGGCGCACCAGGCCATCGCCGGCTGGAACGACCAGCGCCTGCTCGATTGGGCAGCGCGTATCGGGCAGCACACCCAGGCCGCCGTGCAGGTGATGCTGGGTGCGCGCAAACATCCGCAGCAAAGCTATCGCGCCTGTCTGGGCGTATTGCGACTGGCCACAAGCTTTGGCAACGAACGTCTGGAAGCGGCGTGTACCCGTGCGCTGAAGCTGAACGCCGCCAGCTATCGCAGCATTCATTCGATCCTCAAGCATGGTCTGGATCGGCTCGATTCGAACCGGCAACAGGCGACAGCCAGCCAGGCTTCCCTACCCCTGGAACACGCCAATGTGCGTGGTCCTGACTATTACCATTAACCCAAGGAGATTCACCCATGCTCAACCACCCCACCCACGACCAGCTCAACCAGCTACGCCTGTTCGGCATGGCGCGCGCTCTGGCTGAACAGCAGACCCTCCCCGACATTGCACGCCTGCCATTTGAGGAACGTCTGGGGTTGCTGGTCGAACGCGAAGTCAGCGAACGTCAATCGACACAAACCGCCAGTCGCCTGCGGCGAGCGAAACTCAAGCAGGCGGCGGTGGCCGAGGACGTCGATTACCGTGCTGCACGCAGTCTGGATCGCGCCTTGTTCAACCGGCTGCTGACCGGCGACTGGGTGGCGCAACACCAGAATGTGCTGATCACCGGCCCCACCGGGGTCGGCAAGACCTGGCTGGCCTGCGCACTGGCCAACCAGGCGTGCCGTCAGGGCAGATCGGTGCAATACCTGAGGGTGCCCCGATTGTTCGAGGAGGTCGCCATCGCGCATGGCGATGGGCGTTACAACAAACTGCTCGCGCAACTCGCCAAAACGGATGTGCTGGTGCTGGACGACTGGGGGCTGGCGCTACTGACCGATGCCGCACGTCGCGATCTGCTGGAAATCCTTGATGATCGCCACGGTCATCGTTCTACCCTGGTGACCAGCCAGTTACCGGTGGCCAACTGGCATGAATCCATCGGCGATCCCACGCTGGCTGATGCCATTCTGGATCGTCTGGTGCATAACGCGCATCAACTCACGCTGACCGGCGAGTCGATGCGAAAACGTAAAAACAGTTTGACCCAAAAACCAGATTCAGAGTAAAAACAAAACCCCCGCGTCGCTACGCTCCGACTGTCCACTTTGCCGTGGACTGGGTGTCCAGTTTCAGTGGAATACGCACAGAAAGTGGCTTCGTCTGCCTGGAGTGGTTGCCTGCACTGAAAAGACACTGGCGAGGCGGGCGAAAGCGTTCCTGGGCGGCAGCTGTAGGTCGTAAACCTGCCGGTCTTAGGCCTGGCATGAACGGCAAGTCGTGGGCCATTGCGGCCGAAGGGTTCTGAGCAAACTTGGTCCGCTATGCGGCCTTGAACAGTCACTGGCCAGGAATTCACGTCGAACGACTGGTTTCCAGTACGGCGAACGCGTACTCCCGACCCATTGCGGAAGTTGGCCGGTTTGAAAAGCAGACGTTCAACGTAAAGTTGAGGGGCGCGCCGCTTTTGGCGCGTCCCTCTCGAACGACGGGTTGGGCCAGCTATCTCTTGACGCCGATTCCGCTTCCGATTCAGATCAGACGGATAATGGGACTTCTCCACGAGCAGGGTAATCCGCCTTTATGACGAAGTCGAGGCCGGCGAGTATTTCTTTAAAGTGTGGGCGCGCAAAAGGCATTGTCTGAACGGACGCCCAATAGAGCGTGCCATCGGCTCGAACTAGGAAAACGCCTGGCTCACTAAACATTGCGGGCTCTTCTATACCAATAGAAGTCTTGCCGCGGCCCGACGAAATATAAAGACCCCATTGGCGCGCCACTTCAAGATCGAGACCATAGCCGATCGCCAGATTTTGCACCCCCAACGTCTCCTTGGTTGTGCGGGCGCGTTCTTCAGTGTCACTGCTGATTGCCACGACATTCACCCCGCGTTGTCCATAATCCTGCTTCGTCGGTGGAATCAGTGGGTGATTTTAGCTGGTTTTCAACTTGGAATTCTGTTGGGTTTGTATTTCAGATGCAGTCGTGAGGAAGCGATAGAACTTTCGACAAGAAGCGTCAAAGGCGTCCTGCTCCTGCTCAGTGATCCTTGGCCAGAGGAGCGGCCCGCCGTCTTCTTCCAGTAGTGCGAAGGTCACTTTCTCGACAGGCAGATGACGAAGGTGTGGATCCTCTTGACGGCGGCGGATCACCTCGCCGCCCAGCATCCACAAATGGTCGCGATGACGGCGCAATGTGCTGGCGGCAAGTTTTTTGGCGAGCAGGTGCAGCAGGAAGGGTTTGAGGAACTCGACGATGAGGCGCCCCGGGGCGAGATCGCTTTCCTCATATGACCAGCGTCTTGGCCAGTCCTCGATATCCGGACAGTAATCGAGAAGCGCGTGAGCGGCATCCTTGTCGGCGACAATCTCAACCTTACCCACATTCTGTTTTTTGCCGATCATGTTACTCACTCGTTTGCTCAATGCGTGCCATCATTTTCCCGGCTTTGTCTATGCAGGTGCCAGATTGTGCGAGGCCGCGAAATCCATCGAGATCGACGTGCGGCCCAGGCTGGGCTCCAAGCCGCGCTGCTCCGGATGTGGACAACCCGGAACAGGCTATGACCACCTCAGCTGTCGGCGGTTTGAATTCATCCCGATCTGGGGTTATGCCGTATTCCTGCTGTACTGCATGCGACGGGTTGATTGCCAGCGATGCGGGGTCAAAGTCGAAGAGGTGCCGTGGGGCACCGGCAAGCACACGCTGTGCAAAGTCTACATGTTGTATCTGGCCCAATGGGCACGCAAGCTTTCCTGGAAGGAAACCGCGCAGAGTTTTCACACCAGTTGGGAGAAGGTTGTGCAGTCGGTGGAATACGTGGTGCAGTGGGGGTTGGAGCACCGGGAGTTGGGCACAATCCGCGCGATCGGCGTCGATGAAATCCAGTACGGGAAGGGGCATCAATATCTGACGCTGGTGTATCAGATTGAGGCCGGTTACGTTCGGCTGCTGTGGGTCGGCAAAGAGCGCACACAGGAAAGCTTTGAGAAGTTCTTCACCATGATCGGCAAGGAACTGTCAGAGAAGATTGAATTCGTCTGCTCCGACATGTGGAAGCCTTATCTGAAATTGATCGAGAAGCATTGCACCAACGCGCTGAATATACTCGACCGATTCCACGTCGTCGCCAAGCTGAATCTGGCGCTCGATGAGGTGCGCGCCTCCGAGGCCAGACGGATGGTGCAGGACGGCTACGAGCCGGTGTTAAAGAAATCGCGCTGGTGCCTGCTCAAGCGCCGCGAGAATCTGACCCCAAAACAGCGGGTCAAGCTGCGCGACGTGCTTCGCTATAACTTGCAGAGCGTGCGTGCCTATCTCTTCAAGGAATATTTCCAGCAGTTCTGGGATTACGATTCGCCCACTTGGGCAGGAAAGTTCCTCGATCAATGGTGCACTGAAGTCATGCGATCGAAGATTGAGCCGCTGAAGAAATTCGTCCGCACCGTCCGCAACCATCGCGAACTCCTGCTCAACTATTTCCGGGCCAGAAAAGCGTTCTCCAGCGGCATTGTCGAAGGCCTGAACAACAAAGCAAAAGTCACCATGAGAAAAGCTTACGGTTTCAGGACATTCAGAATGCTTGAACTTGCGCTATATCATGTACTTGGAAAACTGCCCGAGCCAAAACTTACCCACTCATTTTACTGACGAACCTAAAATTTATTCCGGTCATGATGGCCACACCCTGGGAACATGGGTCAGTCAGCCATGCTTCTTTTGCTGAATAAATTCTTCAACAGAAAAAAAACGACAAATATGGCTTTCGTTTTCTGGATAAAAGTCATGCGGGTAATCGATGTGGAGAAGTCGAACAAGTATCCGGCCACTGCAAATGAAACCAAAGTCGCCATGGCCGCACCCTTTGCCCCATATGTTGGTATAAGCCAAAAATTCATTAATACATTTAGCAAGGCGCCATAAAGATTCCGTTTGAATGCCAATACTGCCAATCCTTCAACCAGAAACCATTTCCCGCTTGCGATACTTAGGAAAACAAACAGCCCGCTCCAAATATGAATTGCCAATACATCAGCGGCCTGAAGGTAATCGGGGCCAAAAACCATGCCTACAATCCATCCGGAGAAATAGGTCATGGGTAAGGCAACAGACAGTGACAATAACACCATCAGGTCGTACAGCTTTTGCAACCGCTGACGATAGGCCACGGCACTCGCTTTTTTTGCCGCGATGATCGATGGGAACACTGAAGCCACGATCGCCGTCGGAATGAAGTACCAGACCTCGCTGATACGCACCGCAGCCGAGTAGATGCCGACAGCCTCATCGCCGAGCATGTGCCCCAGCATGATCTGGTCGATGCGCATATACACCACGATGGCTAGCCCAGACAGGATCAGCGGCCAACATTCACGCAGCAGCGAGCGCACCCGGTCGGAATGGACTTGCCATGCACTTAAGGCGCCTCCTCGCCATGCATACACGAATAGCAATGCAAGAGCAGCCAGGGCACTTTCGGCAAAAAATGCCCAGACGAATGCCATCAACGGTGCTTCAAGGAGGATGAGCCAGACCTTGACAGCCGCCAACATCAGAAATATGGCGCTCTCAGCCCACACCACATATCGGGACGCCACCTGAGATTCGAACCAGTATTTCACTACATCAGTCGCTTTGAACACCAGCGCGAAGCCCAGTACCGCAACCACCCATTTCGCCGTATCGTCGTCAGGCCGCGCATAAACCACAGTGGCACATGCCAGACAAAATGCGAGCGCCCCCCCGATGAATTGCAGAAAGAAGGCCGTCCCCAAGGTGGCTCCAGCGTCCTCGTGGCTTGTGACCAGGTCGCGAACGACGACACCGCTCAGGCCGAGGCTGGCCACCGCCCCGAACAGGCCGACGATCGCCAAGGCGTAATTCATGAGGCCGTACTGCTCCGGCCCGAGATAACGGGCAAGCCAGACGCCGACGAAGAGCCCGACCGAAAGCCGCAGCATCTTGTCGGCAAACAGCCAGCCGGTATTGCCGAGTATGCGGCGCAGGACAGGGCGGTTCTCGACGCGAGCCCGCAACGGTGCCGGCAGATACCTGATCCAGATCGGGTTCAACTTGCTGCGCGCTCCCTGGCCAGGCTTAGATGCAGCGATCGACCAATTGCTGCGCAGCTGCGCAGCCCGCGGATGCGCCTACCGATCAGGCAGCGGTCAAGGCGGCGCACAGAAATCCGCCGCATGTGCAGCCTACTTCGACTCAGGTCCGACCGCCGCAGCAAACGCGTCGATCACCGGCTGAATCACTCCCCGCTTAAGCTTCAGCGACGCCTGATTCACCACCAGCCGCGAACTGACGTCGCTGATATGCTCCACCGCCACCAACCCGTTCGCCTTGAGCGTGCCGCCAGTGGAGACGAGATCGACGATGACGTCGGACAGCCCAACCAGCGGCGCCAGTTCCATCGAGCCGTAGAGCTTGATGAGGTCGATGTGCACGCCCTTTGACGCGAAGTGGTCGCGCGCGGCGTTGACATACTTGGTGGCGACGCGGATGCGCGCGCCCTGCTTCACCGTGCCCGCGTAGTCGTAGCCTTCGCGCACCGCGACCATCATGCGGCACTTGGCGATCTGCAGATCGAGCG
>JAWOJD010000043.1:0-5119 GCA_046484355.1 Thiobacillus sp. | reverse complement strand
CAACATCCGAGTCGCCGAACAGGCGGATGGAGATAATGGTCGCCAGCGTCGCGGCGGCGACGTTGACCAGATTGTTGCCGAGCAGAATCACGCCCAGCAGCTTGTCGGTCTGGTGCAGTAATGACTGGGTGAGGATCGCGCCCCGGTGGCCGTTTTCTGCCGCATGACGCAAACGATAGCGATTGATCGCCATCATGGCGGTTTCGGATGCCGAAAAACACGCCGACAAAAACAACAGGCCGGCAAGCACGCCGAACAAATTACTGACTGGCAGTTCGTCCAAAATTCTATTCCTGAAACGGGCGGCTCAAGGCGCCCGCGTAAGTCTCAGCGCCCAAGAAACACTTCCAGCACAAACTGGGTCCCCAGATAGGCCAGCAACAGCAAGGTGAATCCGGTGACCGTCCAGTACAAGGCCGTGCGCCCGCGCCAGCCGCGGAAATGCCTGCCCAGCAGCAGGCCGCCGAACACCAGCCACGACAGGATGGCCAGTACCACCTTGTGAGAAAACTGCAATGGTTTGCCGAAGAGCTCTTCCGAGAAGAAGACCCCGCTGAACACCGCCAGCGTCAGCAGTGCGAAACCGAAACCGATGGATCTGAACAGCATCGCCTCCATCGTCAACAGCGGCGGCGCGGCATCTTTCAGCTGGGCGCCGTGATGCAACTGTTTTTCCAGCATCGTCATCAGCACTGCGTGCAGCGCGGCCACTGCAAGCATCCCGTAGGCCAGAAAAGACACCACCAGGTGCGCGCGCAGGGCCAGCGCCTGTGAATTGGGGATGGCATGCGTCTCGGTGAACACCAGCATGGCCAGCACCGACAGGGCAGCCAGTCCGCTCACCCACGACAGCAGACGCGCCAACGGAGCACCCAGACTGGACACCCAGTAAACCAGTGCGGTCAGCCACAAAATCATCGACAGCGAGTTACCGAATCCCAGTCGCAGATCGCCCTGCCCCAACATCGAGTGATAAACCAGCGCGCCATGCGCCAGCAGCGCCAGCGGCAGCAGCGCGCGCACCGAAACGGCGGGGGGGGCGTGCTGCAGGCGCCAGGCAATCCAGCCATACAGCGCACTCACGGATAATGTAACCAGCAATAGCGTGGACATTCGTTAAAATGGAATGAATTGAATCAGCCCCATTATCCATGCCGTCCAGTACGGCAACAAGGAAACCTTGTCAGAGAGCCACCATGCTAGAGAATATTAGTGGGCGCCTCAGCGGCGTCGTCAAATCCCTGCGCGGGCAGGCCCGCATCACCGAGACCAATGTGCAGGACACCTTGCGCCAGGTTCGACTGGCCTTGCTCGAGGCCGACGTCGCCCTCCCCGTCGTCAAGACCTTCATCGATGCCGTCAAGGCGCGCGCGCTCGGACAGGAGGTGCTTGCCAGCCTGTCGCCGGGCCAGGCGCTGATCGGCATCGTCCACGAAGAACTCACGCGGATCATGGGCGGCGAAAACGCCGAACTGAACCTGGCGGCGACCCCGCCTGCCGTCATCCTGATGGCCGGCCTGCAGGGTTCGGGCAAAACCACCACCAGCGGCAAACTTTCGCTCCTGTTGAAAAACCGCAAGAAGAAGGTCCTGCTTGCCTCGGCCGACGTGTACCGCCCCGCCGCCATCGACCAGTTGCGGCAACTGGCCAAGCAGCTCGACGTCAGCTTTTTCGAAGCAGGCGAGCAGCGCGACCCGCTGAAAATTGCACAGGCCGCACAGGATTATGCGCGCAAGCAGTTTTTCGACGTACTGATCGTCGACACCGCAGGGCGGCTCGCCATCGACGAAACGATGATGGCCGAAATCAAGGCGCTGCATGCGGCCATCAAGCCGGTCGAAACCCTGTTCGTGGTCGACTCCATGCAGGGTCAGGACGCCGTCAACGTCGCGAAAGCCTTCAATGACGCCCTGCCGCTCACCGGCGTGGTGCTGACCAAACTGGACGGCGACGCGCGCGGGGGGGCCGCCCTGTCGGTGCGCCACATCACCGGCAAGCCGCTCAAATTCATCGGCGTCGGCGAAAAGCCCAACGGGCTGGAACCTTTTCACCCCGAGCGCATGGCGCAGCGCATTCTGGGGATGGGCGACGTACTGTCGCTGATCGAGCAGGCGCAGGGCTCGGTCGACCTGGCCGAGGCCAAGAAACTCGCCGACAAGGTCAAGAAAGGCAAGAACTTTGACCTCGAAGACTTCAAGTCCCAAATTCAGCAGATGCGAAAAATGGGTGGCCTTTCGGCGCTGATGGACAAGTTGCCCGGTGCCGGACAGATGCCCATACCCGATGGTTCCGACGAAAAATCCATCAACCGGGTCGAAGGCATCATCAACAGCATGACTCCCCTGGAACGCCGCAAGCCCGAAATTCTCAAGGCTTCGCGCAAGCGCCGGATCGCGGCGGGCGCAGGGGTGCAGGTGCAGGACGTCAACAAACTGCTGAACCAGTTCGAGCAGGCGCAAAAGATGATGAAAATGATGGGCAAGGGAGGCATCTCGAAAATGATGCGCGGCATGAAAGGCATGATGCCGGGGATGCGCTGAAGCCGAGGCGCTAGCGCAACCGGGGTTTTTGGGTATAATTCCCGGTTTTCTCCGTTTCCCGGTGGGTTGAATCATGGTCGTTATTCGTCTTTCGCGCGGCGGCGCAAAAAACCGTCCTTTCTACAACGTGGTGGTGGCTGACTCGCGCTGCCGCCGTGATGGACGCTTTATCGAGCGCGTCGGTTTCTACAATCCGGTCGCCCCCGAAGGCGCCGAGGCACTGCGCCTCGACCAGGAGCGCATCAGCTACTGGACCGGTCACGGCGCCCAGTTGTCCGACACCGTCGCCCGTCTGGTCAAGAAAAACAAGCCTGCTGCTGCCGCTGCTGTGTGAGCGATAGCAGCGACTGGGTTGTGATGGGGCGCATCGCCGCCCCATTCGGCATCAAGGGATGGGTCAAGGTTCAGCCCTTCAGCGATGACCCGGGCACGTTAATGGACTTTGACTCCTGGCGCGTTGGGCGCGGTGCAGCTCAAAAAGCCTATACCGTTGAAGCCATCCAGGATCACAGCAATGCCCTGGTCGCCAAGCTGGCAGGTATCGACGACCGCGACACTGCGTTTGCATTGCGTGGGCAGGAAATCTCGGTGGCGCGCAGTGAACTGCCGCCACCGAAAGAAAACGAGTTTTACTGGTCGGATTTGATCGGACTCACTGCAGTCAACCGCGAGGGCATCGAGCTCGGCAAGGTGGACAGCCTGATGGAAACCGGCGCGCACGACGTAATGGTGGTCAAAGGCAAGCGCGAATATCTGATTCCGTTCGTCGCCCATTTCGTCGGCAAGGTGGACGTGGCAGGCGGGACGATCGAAGTAGACTGGGGCGAAGACTATTAAGGAGGAAGGTGTGCGCTTTGATGCTGTCACGCTTTTCCCCGAAATGTTCGATGCCGTACTGGATTACGGCATCACCCGGCGGGCGCTGGATCGCGGGTTGTATCGGTTCAAGGCGTGGAACCCGCGCGATTTTACCGACGACCCGCACCGCACCGTGGACGATCGCCCGTACGGCGGCGGTCCCGGGATGCTGATGCAGGCCGAACCGCTGGATCGCGCGCTGAACGCCGTCCAGCAGGATCTGGCCAGCGAGAGTTTGACGCCCTGGGTGGTGCATTTTTCTCCCCGTGGATGCCCGCTCACCCATCAGCGGGTAATGGAATTGAAGGACGCCACGCTGAACCAGAATCGCGCGCTGGTTTTGTTGTGCGGGCGGTACGAAGGCATCGACGAGCGCTTGCTGCAGCGCCGCGTGGACGAAGAAGTATCACTGGGTGACTTTGTGTTGTCCGGTGGCGAACTCCCCGCGCTGGCCTTGATGGACGCACTCATCCGGCAATTGCCGGGCGCGTTAAACGATGTGGATTCGGCGGTGGAGGATTCCTTCGCCAACGGCCTTCTGGACTGCCCGCATTACACCCGGCCCGAAGTTTGGCAGGGCATGACGGTGCCGGAGGTATTAACGAGCGGCAACCACGCCGCGATTGCCCAGTGGCGATTGCAGCAAAGTCTGACGATTACGGCAGCCCATCGCCCTGATCTTCTCGACAGGCGGGGGATGTCGAAGCAGGAACAGAAACTTCTCGCGGCGCATTCCGGTGCGACGCAGAAAAAAGCGGTTCAGGACCAATAGGCCTGAACCAATGTGAAACGGCGTGACGTCTGCCCGGGAGTCTGAATGGACCCTGAGGTACACCTCTCCCGCCAGTGGTAAGGAAACATCATGAACATCATCGAGCAACTCGAACAGGAAGAAATCGCCCGCCTGGGCAAAACCCTCCCCGACTTCGCACCCGGCGACACCATCGTCGTCCAGGTCAAGGTCAAGGAAGGCAACCGCGAGCGTCTGCAGGCTTACGAAGGCGTCGTCATTGCCAAGCGCAACCGCGGCCTCAACTCAGCTTTCACCGTGCGCAAAATTTCCGCCGGCGAAGGTGTCGAGCGTACCTTCCAGACCCATTCGCCGCTGGTCGCCAGCGTCGAAGTCAAGCGTCGCGGCGACGTCCGTCGCGCCAAGCTGTATTACCTGCGCGAGCGCTCCGGCAAGTCTGCACGCATCAAGGAAAAGCTGCCTGCCCGCAAGGCCAAGGGCACTGCAACTGCCGAATAAGCAGTTCTCTCCTTGCCGCAGCACAAAATGCCCGCTACACGCGGGCATTTTTGTTTATTCTCGATCGGTTGAATCCGCACAGCTCAATCAGACATGCAAACAACGAATCTGGAATCGGGATAGGGGCGGTCAGGATACCTGACCGAGCCCCTCCCACACCACCCGGCATGCGGGTCCGCACCGGGCGGTTGGAGTAGTCGAGGTCATCGGGTTTGTGTTGCACCCGGCCCGATGCCCAAGGTTGCATGATGCCGATTCGGCGACGCCGGTTCCTCGCTGCCGTGACTCGTCGGGCTTCACCCTATTCTCCAGATCGGCGAGCTTCGCTTGCGCGAACATCTGAGACAGTCCGTTGTCGATTACCAACGTGCTTCCTCTCCTACTCCTTCGGCCCTTCGCCCCGAACAGGCAGCTGTCGGGTCGGAGGAGGCGCGCTTGCGCGCTGGCCTCCGTCCGCCGCTCAAACTGCACG
>JAWOJD010000117.1:0-3000 GCA_046484355.1 Thiobacillus sp. | reverse complement strand
AAAAGAAGCGGTGCGGAATTACAAGGAAAAAGGTAGGGGCGGAAGGCTCCGAACCGGCTGCGGAAACGCGGCCCACGCCGGGTGAGATCGCGGTAAGTCGCCTGGGTGGAAACACCCAGGCGCTCTGGTCTGTGACCCCGGAAACCCCCGCTACAAGACCGAACGGGCTTTAGCGGCGGGAGGCTTCATATCCGAGTGGGTGAGCTGACGTCATATTGACCAATCTGGAGTAAATGCATGACTGCCAAACTGTTTGAAGCGCCCCTTGGAATTGCCCCACCGTGGACGGTGGCGTCGGTTGGCTTTGACGAGTCGGCCAAGACATTGACCGTGCTGATTGACTTCAAGGCAGGCAGCCGCTTCGACGTCTCGGGCCATGAAGGCGCGCATCCGGTGCGACACCGTGACCAAGACCTACCGGCATCTGAACTTCTTCCAGCATGAGTGCCATCTGCAGCTGCGCACGCCGCGAGTGAAGCTGCCCAATGGTTCGGTGCGACTGGTCGAGCCTGACTATGCCGGACGGCTGAATGGCTTCACGCTGCTGTTCGAACCCTTCATCCTGATGCTGGCGCGCCAGATGCCGTTTGCCGCCGTGGTGCGCATCGTGGGCGAATCGCCCCACCGGGTGCTGGCGGTGTGCCAGAAGTACGTGGAGATGGCCTGCGGCCTGGCGGATCACTCCGGTGTCAAGGCGCTGGCCATTGACGAGACCTCGCGCGCCCGTGGCCACAGTTATGTCACCCTGGCCGCAGATGCCGAGGCCAGGCGCGTGCTGTTTGTCACGGAAGGGCGCGAGGAGGACCATTGCGCAACTGGCCGAGTATCTGGGCGACCATGGCTGCCCGGCCGGGAACATCACCTCGGCGAGCATCGACATGTCGCCGGCCTTCATCGCCGGCGTCAGCCAGCATCTGCCCAATGCCCGCATCACCCTCGACAAGTTTCACGTCATCGGCCACGCCAGCACGGCGGTGGACAAGATGCGCCGCATCGAGCAGCGCACCGACAAGTCCCTCAAGGGCATGCGTTGGACGCTGTTCAAGGATGCCACCCGGCTCAAGCCCGAGGCGGCTGCCGATCTTGACGCACTGATTGCCAGGATGACTGTCAAGCGCACGGCGCGCGCCTGGGTCTACCAGGAGCAACTGCGCGAAATCCTTGATCGCAAGCAGATCAACGTCGTGCGCGCCATGCTGGAGCACTGGTGCACCTGCGTCATGCGCTCCAAGGTCGAGCCGATGAAGGAGGTTGCCCGGAGGATCTGTTCCCATCTGGAAGGAATCGTGGCCTGGGCTCAGACACGGCAGACCAATGGATTTCTGGAGGCTATCAACGGCTTGTTCCAGGCCACCAAGCGGCGTGCCCGTGGCTTCACCCGCATCGACACAAACAAAACCGTCATCTTCCTGATCGCCGGCCGTCTCGATTTCCACGCCTTTAACCCTCATGCTGAGCAACCCACTTGAAATTCAACAGAGCCATTTTCTGCTTACGTACGCCATCGCACATACAAGCTGCGTTGTGCAAGGGATACTCCACCCTGATTGGACGCTCACAACCCGTGTATCTCATGGAATCCGGGCGATGGCGTTGACCGTTTTGATAAGCGCGGGCCTGCCCGTCCGCACACACAAGCCTCAAGCGAAATGAAAATAAGTCCATTCGCGGGGAAGCCCGCCCCGCCTGCCATGCTGGTCAATGTGCCCCGACTCGTCACGGCCTACTTCAGCAACACGCCCGACCCTTCGGTGCCCGCGCAACGGGTCGCGTTCGGGGCATCGTGGTTGCTCTGTGCGCCGCGCAGGCCGAAGCGCGTTCAGCGCCGGCAGACACAATTCCGGTGCGCAAGACCAAAGGATTTGAACCTTGAAGACACATACGCTTTCCCCGGAACTGCTGCACAAGATGGACGCCTACTGGCGCGCCGCCAGCTATCTGTCGGTCGGCCAGATTTATCTTTACGACAATCCGCTGCCCAACGATCAACGAAGGCGGAGAACTCGGCTATGCCCTGTCGCACGCCTATGGCGCCGCGTTCGACAATCCCGATCTGCTGGTGGCCTGCGTGGTGGGCGACGGCGAGGCCGAAACCGGTCCGATGGCTACCCGTTGGAATTCGAACAAATTCCTCAATCCGGTCAGGACGGTGCCGTGCTGCCCATCCTGCACCTGAACGGCTACAAGATCGCCGGCCTCACCGTGCTGGCGCGCATCCCTCGCGACGAACTGGAAGCGTTGTTACATGGCTACGGTTACACGCCGTATTTCGTCGAGAGCGACGACCCCGAGCAGAGGAGAAACAAGCGCGATGAAAATCAAACCTGAGGATTTCCGGGTACAGGCCGGCGACAAGGTCAAACTCGACAAGTGGCCGACCAAGGTGAAGCCGGCCTACAAATCGAAGAAGGCATATCGCAAACTGCTCGATGAACAGGTGGCCGAGTTGAGCGACCTGCAACGTCTGCTTTACGCGTCCAATCGCTATTCGGTGCTGCTGATTTTTCAGGCCATGGACGCCGCCGGCAAGGATGGCGCCATCCGCCACGTGATGTCTGGCATCAACCCACAGGGCTGCCAGGTGTTCAGTTTCCAGCACCCGAGCGCGAAGGAGATGGACCACGATTTTCTCTGGCGCACGACACAGGCCCTGCCGGAGCGCGGCCGCATCGGCATCTTCAACCGGTCCTATTATGAAGAGGTGTTGATCGTGCGGGTTCACCCCGAGATTCTGCTTGCCCAGGGGCTGCCGGATAGCGTGCTCGACGAGAAAACGATCTGGCGTGAGCGCTACCGTTCCATCGTCGAGCATGAGAAGCATCTTTCGCGCAATGGCACACGCATCATCAAGTTCTTTCTCCACCTATCCAAGGAAGAACAGCGCAAGCGCTTTCTCTACCGCATCGACGAGCCCGAAAAAAACTGGAAATTCTGTCTTGCCGACATCGAAGAACGTGCCTTCTGGCCACAGTACATGCAGGCTTATGAAGCGTGCCTGAG